>WRGU01000046.1 GCA_009787015.1 Candidatus Saccharimonadota bacterium
CTAATCCCCACCGTCATTGCGAGGGCGTAGCCCGAAGCAATCTCGTTTCAAATTCGTGGTTAGATTGCTTCGCTCCGCTCGCAATGACAGTGGGTTTTGGATTCCTCGGTTACGCCCAGGATGACTATTGGTTTGAAAGAAATGCTCGTGCATTTTTCGTGGTCTGTTCGGCGATTTTTTCGACGGGGACGTTCATGAATTCGGCGAGAAACTCGGCGATTTCGCGGATGCGAGAGGGTTGGTTGGGTTTGCCGCGGAATGGTTTGGGTGACAGAAAGGGCGTGTCGGTTTCGAGGAGTATGCGATCGAGCGGGATGGCGCGGTACATTGCGGTTTGGTCGGGGTCTTTGTTAAATGTGATAATCCCATTGACGCCGATGAAAAAACCGTTGTTTAGGGCGCGGTTCAAATTGTCGCGAGTGTCGGTGAACGAATGCATCACACCGCGGATTTTCGGAAAGTTGGCGATGATCGACCAGAAATCGACGAATGCGGAATGAGAATTTTTTGCACCATCGCGGACATGAAAACTGACCGGTAAATTGTGGTCGCTTGCGATTTGCAGTTGACGTTCCAGCGCCTTAATTTGCACTTCGCGCGGTGAAAATTCGTAAAAGTAATCCAAACCAATTTCGCCGATACCTGCGAGTTTTGCGCACAAGACAGTCTTCTCGTGCAGAAAAGGACCTGAAATCTGCCCATTTTTTATTTTGCTAGGAAGACTGTCTTGCGCGCAATTAACCAAATTACTCAACACATCGTAATCCGCCTCGACCAAATCTTTGACTTCGTGGGGGTGGACGCCGATGGTGGCGGAGATTTTTACGCCGAATTTTTCGTCGAATTCGTTCGCGAATTGGATGGCGTCCTGTGATGATTTTATGTCCGTGCCGACGCAAAAAATTTCCGTGACGCCGGCGTTTGCCGCGTTTTTCAAAACTTCCACGCGATCGAGCGGGTAGTCGTCCTCGTGGATGTGGCAATGCGTGTCAACAAATTTCATTTTCGCCGCTCCCACATCGCGAGCAAACCGGCGAAATCATCGCGTGCGGACGTTTTTTCGAGCAGGTTCAAATCTTTTTTCAAACTATTAACTGCACCATTCAACAATTTAATTCGTTCAGTATCGTTCGCGTCGATGGCGTTTACTAATTCGTGCGCCCGGCTGCTGAATTTGTGGCGCAATTTAACGATTTCCAAATCGTGCATAAATCCGAACATCGAAATTCGCGCATCGTCGCCCGCGTCCAATTGACTCGCGATGATTTCGATTTCCGCCAATTTATCCGCCATTTCCGGCGTAATTTCGGTTTTTTGTCCCAATAAATGATACTTGATTTTCGCCAAAGTTTCGGTCAAATAAGTATCGGGCAAATTTTGCAAAATTGTCCGAAACGCGCGATGTTTGAACGCGAACGCAAAGATCTGATTTAGGAAAAATTGTTCATCGCGTTTAGAAAATTCGCGGCGCACATTTTTTGTGGGTTTTAGAATTTTTCGGGTTTGCTTAACATTATTGCCCGTTGTCAAATTCATTTTTTGCATCAAAACGGAGAGGGAAGCGCCGGTTAAATTGCTCAACTGTTTCAAATAAAATTCAATTTCCACCGCATCGCGCAGATTTTTTATTAGGTTCAGGGCTTTCGTTGTTAAGATTTTTTTGCCGTCGACGCTCGATAAATCCGCATCACCCGCATATTTTTTGATCACCCATTCGACCGCGGGAAGGGTGCTGTTTTTCATGATTTCGCGCCATTTTTCCGCACCGAATTTCGTGATGATTTCGTCGGGATCTTTGGCGATGTCGAACGAAATCACGGATAATTTCAGGTCGAGCGATTCCGCTAAAACAATGGCGCGTTCGGTCGCCACCACACCCGCGCGGTCGCCGTCGAAACATAAATTGATGTTGTGTGTTAAACGTCCTAAACTTTTCAAATGTTCGCGCGTTAATGCCGTGCCGGCGCATGCCACAACGTTTTTAACGTTCGCCTGGTGCGACGAAATGACGTCTAAATTTCCTTCGACCAAAACCGCAAAATCTTCCTGGCGAATGGCGCTTTTTGCGAAATTCAGACCGAAAACTTGTCGACCTTTATCATATAAAATTGTTCCGGGCGTGTTCAGATATTTTGGTTCGCCGTCGCCAATGATGCGTCCCGTGAATCCGACGATTTGACCTTGGCTGTCGCGCAATGGAATTGTCATGCGCGAACGAAACATCTCGCCGCCGCGCGCGCTGATTAAACCAGCTTCGCGAATCTCGTGATCAGAAAATTTTTTACCGAGCAAAACCGTGTGTAATTTGGAATCGTTCGGCGCGAAACCGATGCCCCATTCGATCACAGTTTCTTTCGTCAACCCGCGTTTTTTGAAAATGTATTCCATCGCCATTTGCGACCGCGTCATTTCGCGCATGAAATAATTAGTGGCAATTTGGTTGATTTCGAGCGCGCGATTTTTGCGCGCCGTCAAATCGCGTGGTGCGTTGTTATTATATAATGCCAAATCCACGCCGGCTTTGCGCGCCAATAGTTCCAATGCGCCGCGAAAATCCAAGCCCTCGATTTCCATCACAAATGCGAATATGTCGCCGCCTTTGTTTGACGAAAAATCGTGCCAAATGTCGCGATCCGGCGTCACAAAAAACGATGGTGTGCGTTCGTGGGTAAAGGGCGATAAACCGCGCCAATACCGTCCAGATCGTTTCAATTGGACATATTCGCCGATCACATCCTCAATGGCGAGTTTCGATCGCACCTCCTCTTTCGCGTCGTTCATACAACTATTTTAACACTTATCAGAGTATTCGGGTAGGTTTAATAAATCATCGATAGTTTCAACCTTGTCAAAAATCTCACGCGGCAGATCCATGCGCGAATTGACGCTCAGATTCGCGATCACATTTTTGATCTCGTCGATCGTCATTAACTGCACCGAAATTTTTTCGCCAGCATCCAGTTTTTGCGGTACTTCCTTAATAAAATCGGTCGCCAGAAAAGTGTAAATAAACCAGTCCATTTTAGCGACCGGTTGTTGTATATGAACCAATTTCCAGTTTTTGAATGTCATTCCGGATTCCTCCGTACATTCGCGTTTGGCGGCGTCGAGTTCAGTTTCGTCCTCGTGATCATGCCGTCCGCCCGGAATGCCGTAAAAATCATCGGTATCGGGTTGTTTCTGTTTCAGAATCACCATTTTGCCGTCCCTGACCGCCAAAACTGTCACAGTATCGTCGCGTTTTATCATTTCAAAGGTCGCGGTCGATCCGTCAAATAATTGTTGCGGCCATTGATAAACATCGAAAATTTCACCGTGAAAAACCCGGGCAGCATTCGCCGGAATCAATTTGGCATTTTTCATAACGATCGTTCGCATGGTTCTATTGTATCTGACCTTGTAAATCTTGTAAACTGATGTGCAGGTCCCCGCCCGCCGCCAATTCGCCGGTCAGCAGTTTTTGCGCCACGATATTTTCCACGGTTTTTTGAATGATGCGCCGCATCGGACGCGCGCCGAGACGCGGATCGTAACCGGCATCAACCAACGCGCGTTTGGCATCATCGTCCACCACGACCGAAACTTTTTGCAGCGCCAGGTTTTTGTTGATGCCTTTCAGAATTAAATCAACAACCTGCAACAATTCGTCCTTAGTCAGCGGGCGGAACACGACGATTTCGTCAAAACGGTTCAGGAATTCCGGTTTGAATTCGTGATCTTCGATCAATTTACTCTGGATTTTGTCGGCGAATTGTTCGATCTGCAAACCCTGATCAATATAGGCGCGAATTTGATCCGCACCAGCATTAGATGTCGCAATCACGATCGTATCGCGGAAACTAATTTCGCGGTTGTTGATGTCGCGCAAAATACCTTCGTCGAGAACCTGTAGCAACGTCGTCAAAACACTGTCGTGGGCTTTTTCGATCTCGTCCAACAACACCACCGAGAACGGATTTTTCTGAACCTGAGCACTCAACGAATTCGGATCGGTTGCGCCGTCGGCGATTAATCGCGCCACGTCCTCGGCGCGAACATATTCGTTGAGGTCGATACGCACCATGTGACCTTCGCCACCGAAATAAACTTCGGAAACGGATTTCGCCAGTTCGGTTTTACCCACACCGGTCGGTCCGAGGAACAAAAACGTGCCAATCGGACGATTTTCGTTCCTAACACCGGCGCGCGCCCGCCGCAGCGCCGACGACACCGCATTAACCGCGTTGGTTTGGTTAATCATGCGTTCATGAATCAAAGTTTCGAGATTCAGAAGTTTATCGCGTTCATCCGGATCGCCGCCGCTGCTGCTCACCGAACCGCCGACCTTAACACCTAAAGTTTTTTCAATAGTGGATCGCACGGATTGCGCCGTCACCAAACCATTTTCCGCATTTCCCGCGGAATTTTCGAGCAACTGAATCGATTTTTGCGGTTGCGCCACGTCGTTGATATAGCGCTCCGAAAGGCGGTAAGCCTCATTGAGCGCCTGGTACATAAAGGTCACGTTGCGTTGGAATTCGATGGCGATAATTTGATCCTCCAAAATCTTTTTGACATCATTTTCGCCCGGCGGCGCGACCTGAATCCGGTTTAGGGCAGACGACAGCGCCGGTTTCATCTGGGCGATTTGCAAAAATTTCTGTTCATTGAGCGCCAAAATAATCTTAATCGCTCCGCCCTCTAATATCGGTTGTAAAATTCCCGAAATATCGAGCGATCCGGTCGCATCCTCGAAAAACATTTCCGCATTATTGAAAAACAAAATGATATTTTTTGCCTTATAAGCTTCGTTAAATAACTGATTCATGAGCGGTTCAATTTGACCGCGCGCGCTCGCCGCCGAAATCAATGCCGCCGCATCGAGAGCAAAAACTTGATTGAAACGCAACCTTTCCGGAATTTTCGCACCCGCATCGAGCAATTGCTCCGCGAAATTATCAACAATCGTGGTTTTTCCCGAACCCGTCGGTCCAATCAGCGCCGCGTTGGCGCGTCCGTGCGATCCCAACGTATCAATGAGTTGCGCAACCGCATCCAAATGCGATTCCAAATGCATATTCACCGGATTGCCGCCGATGATTTTTTGCGACAGATTCACACCGAATCGTTGCAGCGTCGGCACATAACCGAACGACCAATCACGCGCAATCCCGCCAGTTTTTCGCGGCGCGCTGTGCTTTTCGATTAAGAGCGATAAATGCGCGAACCATTCCGCACCATGAACCATATCGTCAGTATCAATATGCAGCACGCTCAAAGTTTGCGCAATCGCGGGCTGCGTGCGAATTAACGCCGCCGTCAACGTCGCCGCCGAAATCGCATCGCCTTTGTCGATCAAACCGCCATGAATCCGCATCATTTCCGCCCAAACCACCGCCGTATCGGCAGGATCAGACGACGACAATTCCGGCAAATATTGCGCCGAAACACCAAAGCGCGCCGCGAAAAACCGCCCGCCATTAGTGCGCATCACCGCTATCGCCAAATCACGCGGCGACGGATTCGGCGGCAGCACGCCGAGCAAACTAACTTCTAAAATATCCGCCAAATCGGACGAATTCGGCACCGGCGGTAATTTACCTAAATCCTGTGTCAGCCAAATATGCAACATCAACGGCCACGCCGCGAACGTCAAAATCAACCAACCGAAGGGCGCGGACACGACCAGTAAAATAATCCCGAGCAGCCCAAACACAAAAACCCCTAAAATCGCCACGAAATCCAACATTTTGCCCACACTCGCGTTGAAACGAGCCTTGGTGGCACGCGACGCGTTGTAATCGAATCTCATATTAGCGTCCATGGCGTCCTCAGCGTCAGCATTAAAATTAACCCGATAGCCGGCATAAACAGCAAAATCGGCCAAATCACCAACCTAACTAAACTCAAAATCAGCACGAAAAACAACACGATGAGCCCAACAATAATCATAAAAGTCCGCACGAACGCGCCGATACAACGCGAAAACATACGATCGCCAAAAGCGCGCAATTGCGATCGAATGTCGTTGCCCTCGGCATCCGCCGAAATTTGGTGAAATGGTGAAAATAAAGTTTTGGCGAGCAGGGAAATCGAAAACATATCGTTGTATTTTGCGAGGGTGCTTTTAATACGTAAAATCTGCGCGCGCCAACCGTCGCCATACCACCATGAAAAGAAACCGATCAAAATCATCTAAAAATCCCGTTAATTAACATTACCTTAATATTTTAGCATAGAATAGGTAAAATGTCGCAAATAAAAAAGTGGAATCGGACCATTGCTCTCGCGCGACTATCGAAGGACGGCGAGAGAGTCAGTGACAAGCCCCGTGACGATCGCGTCGCTGGAAAAATATACTTGACACGAATACAAAAGTGTGCTATAATGGTAAGATGGAGCGAATTAGAAGCAAAAATACCCAGATGAGCGGTGACGAGGCCGACGCAGTATTGCGCCAGGCGCTCGGATCGAAAGCTCTTGATGATGCACTCGAACATGCTATGAGCCGCCAAGAACAGACGCGCCTCGTGGAGCAGGCCGATGATTATATGGAGCGTGTTGACGCCGAGGGGAAGTCAATTTTACCTTTTGCGGAGCGCCTTAACAGGTTTAATGCGGGTCGGAGGTTTACGGATTTGGCGCGCAGGATTGATGATGGGTCGATTTATGATGACATTATTATGCATGAGGCTTTTCTCCAATCGAATTTGGGTGAGGACATAGGACTTTTGGTACAGTTATTAGACAAAGTTGCGACCGACATGGATAGCACTATGAATTTAACCCAACCCGCGGCGCGAAAAATGTTGGAAACATTTCGAGCGAACGGTAATCCGGAAGTTGACATGGAAAATCCGGAGTTAAATATCACGCTGGAGGGATCATATAATCCCAATTTTGAGGAAGTAGCGGCGGCAGATTTGGCGGAATTTCTCGAAGATGTTGGTCCGGACAATGTCCAACGCATATTGGAAGCCACAGAAAATCAAACAATTATCGAAGATTTACTGCTGACGCGGGCCGCGGTGGAGGTTTCTGATAATGTGTTTACCTATTCATATAAACCGTTTTACATGTTGGATTGGGAAAAATCCCGCATGGGGGCATTGCTCGGCGACAGCCATGAAGATCGAAAAAAGGCGGTTGAGGAACTGATTAAGAAAATCGGACACATTAAAAAACATAAAACTTCGTCCGGTGAGAAATTACAGACGATGCTGGCACAGGCGGAAGAAGTTTTGCGGGCGGCGATGCAAGATACTGATACTGCGTACGCCAGGCTCGATGCGTTGCGGGCGAAAAAGGTTGAATTTGAGGCGCAGTTGCAGACGGAAGTCGAAAGACAAAATGCCGAAAAAGCCAAAGTTCAAGAGAGAGAGAGATTTTTGGGCGGTGTTAATCGGGCGGCGGCGATTGAGGAACTCGAGGATTTTTACGAAATCGACGAGGTCGCGAGTTATAGTGCGGATACTGAACCAGGTGCGGGCAGAAGACATCGCAACAAGCGTCGCGATGGTCGCAAAATTATCAATTCCGTGGCGAACGAAATTCGCATAACGCGGGCAGAGGCGAAAACTTATCGTGAGGAACTGCTGGCGATGGGTTATGATGAAGAAGATATTGATATGAAGAAATTGGCGTTATTGGTTCGATTGCGGTCGGAATTGGGCGGCAAAATCTATAATTCGTCATCAGAAAAAAGCCGTGGTTATTTGGTGTGGGTATCTGAATATCAGGGTCAAGCTTGCGCTGTGGCGGAATTGCCGGTTTACGGTACGGCAACGCGAATTTGGGCGGGTGCGGACGGTGATCGATGGCAACAGATTCTGCATGGCGGTAATTTGAACGAAATGGATTCGCATCAGGTAATTCACTCGCACGAACGCCATGCGGAGGGCAGCAGCGTATACACCGCGGAAGACAACGAAAGACACATCAAAAAAGTTGGACGACGCATTGATGAACTCGCGATGGGCAAGAAGGTTGTTGAGATTGATTCTGAAACAGACGATTAAAATTTCGTTTTTAACGCTAATTTAACGCGTTCCGCCGTCGGTTTGTCGCGTGGCACATCCGCCAGGACGGCGGTGGCATCCGCTAAGCCAAATCCTAACGCCATGAGGGCGTCCAACGCCTCGTCGCCGGCGAAATTTTGCATCGCGCCCGTTTCAGCGTCGCGGGTCGGGACATAGGTCGCGGCGCCGACTTTGTCGCGCAAATCCACCGTGATGCGCTCGGCGGTTTTTTTGCCAACGCCGTTCGCGCGGGCGATAAATGCCGAGTCAGCACTGGCAATCGCCGAACGAACTGTTTCGGAATTGCCTAAACTCAAAATCGCCAGTGCCGCTTTCGGACCGACACCCTGTACCGTGATCAACATTTCAAACAAACGTTTAGCGGCGAGTGTTGAAAATCCAAACAAATCCTCGGATTGTTCACGCACATGATGGTAAGTGTAAAACTTGACCTCTGTATCCAAATATGCTCGCTCGTAATCCGTCGCCGGCACCGCGATTTCATAACCAATCCCATGCACATCAACCACCACCACCCCCGGCGACTTTTCAACCACCTTTCCCGAAACAAATGCGATCATACTCATGCAACCATTGTAGCACGAATCGAAACTTTCCCGTTATTTCCCTTGTCATCCCCGCGACTCGAACACAGTTCGACAGTTCGAGGGTGAGCGTCAGCGAACGCAACGCTGGGAACCCCATTCATTTTTCCTGCATCAAGGACCCTGCATTCCTGCATCATCCTGCATCAAAGACTGTCTTTGATGCGCTTCTCTGTCTTTGATGCGCTTCTGCGCGATTGTATGTGACTGCGCGAAAGGAGGGCTGTTTTATTCATCCGGTTCGATGTCGATAACTTTTTCGATTTCGTCGGGATCGTAATCTTCTAAAAATTTTAGGTAGGCGTCGAAATTGGGGAATAGTTGCAAAACTTTGCGCGGGTTGATCCAATTCGCGTGGCGTTTGCCGGAATAGAAATCCAGGCTGGTTTGGGTCGAATTGCGCCAATTGCGCGGATTCAAATGAATGTAACGCGAAATATGGTAAAGATGCGCCTCATCAACAATGCGTTTCGCGAGGTAGCGACTCTGGAAAACCGGACCGACGCGCTTGTGCTCCTTGTTAAAATATTTGCTGTAACTCGTCATCAGCGACCGCATAAACTGTTCCAATGCGTGATCATCTTCGCCCTGATAAATCAGCAGATGGAAATGGTTTGGCATAAGGGCGTAGGTCAGGAGTTCAATTCGCTTGTAATAATTAGGATACGTGCGTCGCTCCGGATCTCGGGCGGGTTCTTCCGACAGATACCGCTTGAATAAACTAATAAAGACATCGTAATCTTTGTTGTTTAGGAATATCGGCTCTTTGTTCACCCCGCGCGAATAAACGTGATAATATGATTCGGGCGCATATTCCTTATATTGTTTGTAAATCGCAGTCGTCATAACTATATTGTATCACACATTCCGCTCTGCATCAAAGACAGTCTTTGATGCAGGACTTTTGGTTTTAGTCACTTTGTGGTTTGTCGATTTGTAAGGGTTCGATGGAGGGGTTGCCGCCGGTGATGCGGACGACGTCTTTGTCGACTTTGGCGAATTCGCGGTGGGCGGCGTTGAAGTGGTTGACGGTGGTGCCGAGCGATCCGCCGAGTTTTTGCATGTATTCTTCGTACCTGGCGATGTGCTGGCCCAACTGACCGACGCGGGTTTGGATTTCTTTGGCTTGTTCCTCGATTTGCAAACTGCGTAAACCTTGCATCACGGTTTGCAGGTATGCGAGCAAGGTGGTCGGCGAAACGATGATGACTTTCTTGTCATTAAACGCGTAATCGATCAGGTTGCGCGACGAACCGCCCTGACCAACGTCGTTGACGATGGCGTCGTAATATAACGCCTCGGACGGGATGAACATAAATGCGAAATCCATGGTGTTTTCGGTCGGACGGATATATTTCGCGGTTTCGTCGATGCGGTTTTTGAGATCGCGTTTTAATTCAGCGTTCAATTTTTCGCGTTCAGTTTTGTTTGGCGCTTCGATCATGCGGTTGTAATTTTCCAAACTGAATTTCGAATCAATCGGCAGGATTTTTTTGTCTTTCAAAAAGACCACCGCGTCGACCGCGTCGCCGTTTTTGAAATGATATTGCTTGTCCCAAACGCCGGGCGGCAAAACGTTCCCCAATACATTTTCCAAATAATATTCGCCCAAACCGCCGCGTTGTTTGGCGTTGGTCAACACATTTTGAATGGTTTTTAATTCCTCTGCGACATCGACCACGCGTTTGTTGGTTTCGTCGAGTTTGGTCAACCGCGTCGAAATTTCCGCCACGATTTTCGACGAATTATGCAGCTGCGCCGTCATGGAAGTTTGGGTTTTATCCAATTTCTCATCAAAAGTTTCGCGCAGATTTTCCGACAATGCATTCAAATCGCGCCGTAAATTCGCGAGGTCGTTTTGCAAAAATTTCCCCGCATCAGAATCAGTTTTTGTCGGTTTTTTGAGCAGCAACACCACGATGCCAACCAACGCGATGAGCAAGCCTACAGCGATCAAGACTTCGAAAGTATCCATACTAAATATTGTAACACGAAATGTGAATTTAAGCACTTGCATAATAAATAAAAACCACTATAATTGAATATAGTGGAATATAGAAAGGGTGTTCAATGAAGATAAGACTCAATAGAAAAGAAACAATCAGTGCGCTAACATGTTTGATCCTGTTGGCGGTTATCGCGTGTGTGTGGATATTTAACAAAGATTCGTCGACGGCAGCAAATTTCTTGTGGGGAAATCCGGCGGCGGATGTAAGTGAAGGATTTTTCACTGGCAGCACTTGGGTTGAGGGAACTAGCGCTCTAGGCTATGTTGCGCCATATTATTACTTTACTAATGGCGTTGCCCCGATTGCACCACCGAGCAAAAGCGATTTTATTGCAAAGATGGATCAGTTAAAAAATTCGGGTGACACACACCAAGTCACTTCTTTTAGCTATTTGGTATGTGCATTGGCGGGGAAAATACCTGGCAATGTGTCGGGACCGCGAACTAGTTCGAACTCATATCTATGTAGCGACGGGGTATCCGCTACCACGTGGTGGTCAACTATACAGGCGTACATTAACAGTAGTCTCACGACCATAACCCTAGATAGTAGCCATCACGACTATGCTTACACTACCGTGTATGATACTAACCTCACACACGATATTCACTGGAAAAAATGTTACATAGCTGGCGTACAAAGTGGGGTAGTGTGTTCAACTGATAACAACACTGGTTTACCTATTATCGTCGATGCTCTCGTGTTTAGCTATGATGGTACCGAAATCTTTCGTATTGATTCGCTTTGCGCCAATCCGATCGCTATGGGCAATCCGCCGTCGGGTTTCCCCGCGGAATTGCAATTCCAACCCGTTGCCACCTCGCAAATGCAGAGCAGCCAGGTGTTTAATGCCGACGGTGGAGAAGTCATTGACCGCATTTACGCTAACGTTGCGGATTCCAATAGCCCGTGGTTGAAGGATGGCAGCAACAATTATCTGGTTGTGCAGTTCCATGTGGATTTGTACGGTCCATACTTCACGCAAGGATCGGAATCGAGTAATGCGTCCAATGTCGCGCCTACCCTCGATCCGTCCAAAAAAATTGGATCTGGCGTCGATGTCATGTTTGGCGGGACTACCACCGATCCAACCGGCACTTATCAGGACATAGCGTTGACTGGAATCACCAAAGCCGGCTATTATTATGCCGTGATCAGTATGGTTAAGAGCAGCCAGTCCGCCGGCACGCAGGATGTTGTGCTCGACAACTTTTACTCGCATACTTGGATCAACACGGAAATCGCGACTGTGCGGGCGCGGTTCGGGGTGACATCGTCGACCGGTTCGAATCAGTATGTCGCGCCGGGTACGGTGGTTGATACTTTGACGGTTCATGCGTATAATTCCAACGGCACGACGATAAACGACGCCGCTTGGCCACTCACATCGAACGGCACTTCTGTCCCGATAAGGTTTTGTGTGGCGGCATACGGTCCGTTCCAGCAACCGCAAGCGACCAATCAATCGTCCATTCCGGTTGGCGCGCAACTCGCACCCGGTTCGACGACGACTAACAACTGTCATGACATCGCCGGACCGACCGATAGCACGAACAATCAATTCACGTTCAACACTAATACTTGGGCGCCGGGATACTATTATTTCGTTACCACCATGGTCAAGAGTGCTCAAACTGCGTCAGCTCAACCGTTCATCATCGGCGACTATCAATCAGCATTCAACCCGAGCACCGAACAAGAGTGGGTGTACATCAAATTCCAACCTGTTATATGGTCGCAGGCATTATGCGCCGGACGATCGGGTTGCACATCGAACGGATCGGTGATCGTGGATAAAAACAGTGGCGGCACATACAACATTAGCGACCGCATTTACGTCGCCGCCGCCAACGGCAGTTGGATCGAGAATGCCGATTATTGGCCCAAGGACGGCAGCGGAAATTACATCCCCGCCACCGCCAAAGCTTATCTCTATGGTCCGTTTTATAACACCGAAACGCGCGTCCCAGTGGCGCCCGCCAAGGGTTCGACGACCTCGACCGTCCCGTCCTATTCCGGCATGAATCCGGTTGCCGAGGCGGATCTGACGATCAGCAACGGTCCGAACGGCGGGAACTACTACACGGTGAATTTCTATCGTTACGGCGGTGTTTCGTCGGAAACGAATCTGAATTTGGGACCTGGATTCTATTACGCCGTCGTCTCGATCAACAGCAGCACCCAAACCGCCCCGATGAATAATTTGATCAGCAATTTCTATTCGGCGTGGGGCGATCCAAACGAAATGTTTTCGTTAACGTGGAATCCGGAAGTTGACACGGAAGTGGTATCGCATACCGCGAATGTTGGCGACACGGTGTCGGATCGCATTACGATTTCCGGTTTTCCGAACGCCGGCAGTTCGACGCACGATGTCAAGGATAGTCCGCAGATAACGCACGGGTCGTACACGAATGCCGGAAATTCTGCGCTAAATGATGTCGGGACATTCAAACTGACATTGTTCGGACCGTACGATCACGTTCCAGTCAGCGGTGATTGCCGCCCAACCGATCCGATCGTGCACACATGGAACAATTTGCCAGCGGCGAATACATCTACGTTGTTAGTTCCTGGCACGTCATACGCATCCTATACCTTCACCGAAGCCGGCTATTATGTTTACTATGCGGAATTCACTGGCGATATGCGCGCGACGCCGTTCCATTCCGATTGCGCGGATTTGTCGGAACAGATTCAGGTTTTGTACGTTCCTCATCCGACACTGCAGACCCAGATTCACAGCACTAAACCCAAAGCGCCGACCGTTATCACGGACACGGTTTTGATCACAGGTGATGATCCTGAACCGAATAGTCACGTCAAACTCACGCTGTATCGCGCGGTTGGCGTTGACGCTGATCCGGAAGCGGACGTCAAATTATGCACCGTCAACATGACGGTCAGCGCCACCGGCATGTTCACCACGAATTTGGGAACGGACGGCACGCCGGCGAACGGTACAGGGAAGTGTTTTGCGGCGCGCGCCGGTTACTATTATTGGTTGGAGGAATTTACTAATCCTGATGATGAACCGTATCAGGAACCGCACACCGACGGACCGGGTCCGAACGAAGATATGATTCTCGATGAGGACGATCCCAGTGTCAGCACCAGCGCCGATGCGACCGCGTTGGTTGGTGCGCCGTTCAAGGATGTCGCCACTGTCACTTTGCCCGCCGGTTCGGATCGCCACTACAATTTAATCTTCCGCGCCTATGGACCACAGATCGCCGACGGCAGCGATCCGGTGTGCGAGAGCAGCAACCTGCTGTTCACCTCGAACAGTATTCCGGTCAACGCGAGCGGCAATTACACATCGAATACCACGACCGCGCCCACGCCGGGGAATGTTTACTGGATCGAAAGTTTAGTTGATCGCGACACGGGTCAGGAAGTCGCCAGCGGCGAGTGCGGTCGCCAAGGTGAAATCACCATCATCACCAAACCCGACGAACCCGAAGAACCACCCACCGGATCCGCCAATGTCATCCGCGACACCATCGCCATCGTCGTCCTCGGCGTCAGCTCATCACTCGCCCTCTGGAAATTAACCTCCAAACGCAAAAAAGTCACAGCCGAGAAATAATCAAGCTCCGAATTCCGCCGGTTCTGCTGAAAGACTGTCTTCCAGCAGTTTAGTTTTTATGCGCTGGTTTTTTTCTCGGGTGGTCGGGGCGGGATGTAGTAGTCGTGGTTGGGGTCGTTGGTGCCGACTTTGAAGTAGCCAACGGTGTCGCCGGCGTGCATGCCTCTGATGCCGTGGGCTGAGCCGACGCGGTTGATGTTCACGGAGACTTCGCCGCGGTGATTCGGGGTGATGCCCGCGTTGATTCCGACATAGGCTTCGGAAGTGCCGGCATCTTTGACGTGACGGTGCGTGATGACGCCCGCGTTGTCTTCTAATGCGTGCAAGATGCCAGTTTTTGTGCCAGTTTTCGCGTTTTCGTCCAAGAAATTTTCGAGCGTCATGCTCACGATCCGCCCCACGGCGAGCCTGCCATTTAACAATCCGATTTCAGCGGTTCGCGCCGCTTCGATCAAATGTTCCGGTTGCTGACTGTCGGTCATAGCGTCGATAATCGATTGACGAACCTGCTGTTCGTTGAAATGACGAATATGCTGTTCGTCGCAACTCTGCGGGGAAAATTCCTTGCTCATGTTGCCATCTTATCATATTAACGCGAAAAACGCAATCTTGCGTCAAGACCGTCTTGACGCAAAGTGTGGGAGAAATGAAAGATGTTGCGCTTCGCGGGCTAATCTGATACAATGAAAGCATAAATTAAATAACAAGGAGGGAATTATAGCAACTAAAATAGCAATTAACGGTTTTGGGCGAATCGGGCGCAATGCGTTCAAGATTGCGTTGAACCGTGACGACGTCGAAATTGTGGCGTTGAATGATTTGACGGACACGAAAACGCTGGCGCATCTTCTGAAATACGATTCAACATTCGGGACGTATGATCAGGATGTTTCGTACGACGACGAAAATGTCATCGTCAATGGTAAAAAATATCGCGTTTTGTCGGTCAAAGATCCGGCGCAATTGCCGTGGGCGGATTTGGGCGTCGATGTCGTGATCGAATCGACCGGTTTGTTCACTGACGCCGACAAAGCCCGCGCGCATATCACCGCGGGTGCAAAGAAAGTCGTCGTTTCGGCGGCGGTCAAGGGCGACTCGACCATGATCGTGTTGGGCGTCAATGATGATAAAATTGCGACAGCGGGCGAAATCATTTCCAACGCATCGTGCACCACGAACTGTATCGCGCCGGTGATGTCGATTTTGGAACGCCATTTTGGCGTCGCCAAAGCCATGATGACCACCACGCACTCGTACACTTCGGATCAGCGTTTGTTGGACGCACCGCACAAGGACCTGCGCCGCACGCGCACCGCTTGCACGAGCATCATTCCAACCTCGACCAACGCGTCGCAAGCCGCTGCGCAAGTCGTGCCCGCTCTCGATGGCAAGTTCGTCGGTTTGTCGCTACGCGTGCCGACCCCGTGCGTATCGATCGCGGACATTGTCGCGGTTCTGAAACGCAATGTAACGAAAGAAGAAATCAACGAAACGTTGAAAGCCGCCGCGAAAGATCCTTATTATCAGGGAATCCTGGCGGTCACAGAGGACGAATTGGTGTCGAGCGATTTCCTCGGCAATTCGCATTCGTCGATTGTCGACCTGAATCTGACCGATGTTGTGGATGGTGATTTAGTCAAGGTCGTGGCATGGTACGACAACGAATGGGGCTATTCCAACCGCTTGGTCGAACTAACCGCTGATGTAGCGAAAACGTTAGGAGTATAATTTGATGAAAGTTTATCTCGGCGCGGATCATCAAGGCTGGCACTTGAAAAATAAAGTTGCCGCCTATCTCGCGAAACGCGGTTACGATGTCGAGGACGTCGGCGGCAAAGAGTTAGATCCAGGCGACGACTTTCCGCAATTCGCTCAGGCGGCTGCCCTCAAATTGATTGACGAAGAAGACGACAGCGACAAGGCGATTTTGCTGTGCGGCGGAGGACAGGGCATGGCGATGGCTGCCAATCGTTTCCGCGGTGTGCGGGCGATCGTGGCGTTTTCCGCGGAAGATGCGCGCTATGGCCGCAGCGACAACGACGCCAACGTCCTGACGCTGCCGGCGCGAATTTTGGAACAGGAAGACGACATCGTTTGGCAGGATATCGTTTTCACGTTTTTGAACACCGAATTTTCCGGTGCGGCGCGCTATATTCGCCGCAATAAAGAACTCGATGAGTTAGCATAAATTTTAATTAAAGGAGAAAAATGGATCAAGATTCTAATAACCCAATCGAACCGGGTACGCCGGCGGCCTATCCGGATTTGAGCGCACCGATGATAGACGCGCAACCTGAAACGGTTTACACTGACCCAGTGTCGCAGGATATGCCCGCGACGGATCAAATACCCGTGATGGATCAATCGCTCGTGTCAGAAGCGCCGGTCATGCCGGATGCGCCAGTTATGTCGGACGCTCCGATTATGCCGCAGCCCGAACAAGCCGCACCAGAGATGTTCCCAGGTGCCGCCGCGCCCTTTGCGATGCCGCAATCGCCGCAACCGATCAGCGATGTTTTGTCGCAAACCCCGCCGACCGATGTTACTCAACCTGTACAACCTGTACAAGTTGTACAACCCGGCACATTCGCGACGCCGCCGCAAGGTCCCGCGAATCCTGGCGCGACGCTTAACATGCCGGCTGGCAAACCTAATAAAAACATGTTTATCGCCATCGCCGCGGGTGTTGGCGCGCTGTTGATTACGGGGATCATCATCCTGATCGTCACACTCGTGGGCGGCGGTGGAAAAATTAACAGCATGAGCGAGTTCATCGATGCCATGAAAAACATGAAAGCGGTAAACTGCAACATGACGTTTACAGGCATGGAAGGGATAATGTCGATGATCGACGGTCAAACGATCACAATTCAGACGGACGATGGTTGGAACAAGGTTCACATGGCGGTGCCGAGCATGATGAACATGAACGTAGTCGCGATTAAAGAAGGCGATAAATACACCGAGTATGTGTGGGGTGCTGGTCAAGGTCAAAAATCCACCATGAGTCTGTCTGAACTTCAATCGAGTACTGGCAATATGGCGAATGAAGAGCAGTTGCAAAAGTACATGGACAAAATTAAACTCGACTGTAAACCCAATAACCAAGCCGATTTTTCAATTCCATCAGATATCAATTTCAAGGAACAACCAAAATCGAAGTACGAACCCTAGCTTGCTGTGTAAGACAAAAGTTTGCAATTGTCTTACAATAGTGATAAACTATTAGTATTATGACAAGTATTACAATTAGAACGGATGAGCGGATCAAGAATATTTTAGAGCGTAAGGCTGAATTGAACGGTTTAACATTGTCTGGGTATTTGAATTTAATGATCAGGCATAATATCGTTGACGACGACGATATCGACTTCATCGACGAAAAGCACATGAGATATTATGTTGCTGAGGCGGACAAGGTTATGCGCAATCCGAATACAAAATGGCACGATGCCAGGGAAGTTTTGGCGGAACTGGATAAAAAATATGGGTTATCAAATTGAATTTTCTGGCGTTTCGCGGAATGATCTAGTGCAAGTTTACGCTTATTATGACGGGACATCATATCTGACGGATTTTAGGATTCAATTAAACAAACTAGTCGATCGGTTGAGTGTTTTTCCAAGATCTGGGCAGGAATATCTCCATTATCGTAAAGCCATTATCTTAAAGAGATATTTGGTTTTGTATCAAATTAAGAAGAGAACAGTTTTAATCGCTCGGATTTTCGACGGGCGGACGGATTATCGGGTTTAGTTTTGAAACTTTGTGATGTCGTTCACGCGGGCGGCGAAGTAGGGTTGGGGCTTGCTGGTTTCGCGCAGGAAGATAGCGAAGGTGTCGTCGAGGTAGAAGTAGCGATGTTCGGGTTGTTTCGGCTCTGGTATTGCGGCTAACTTGTCTATCACATCAATCACCGCTTCGCTCTTGATCTCGCCGCCCTTTTCGTTGATCTTGAATTGAACGGTTTGAATGGCGGCCTTGATTTCGCCGTATCCTTTGATGGTGGGGAATTTACGATCGACTAGTTCATCATATTTCTTCTTTTCTTTCATTGTGAGATTCGGCGCCTTGAAATCGTCGATGTAATCGTCGGAATTTTGAAATCCGCGGCTGCCTTTATAGGCGTCTTTTTTAGCGTTCATCTTCTCGTAAATTTCATTGAAAGTTTTGCCCTCGGGATTTTTGACGAAGATTACTTCGTCGCGGTCTTTGGTGTTGATTTGAATGGCAAAATCGTCTTTTGAGTTATAGTAAAGGACGTCGAATTGCTGGTAGGCTCCGCTATCCACGCCTTTCGTGCCGAAAAACGCGACGTTTTCATGACTGTCGAATTTTTGCTTGTCGAGTTTCGCGAGCTCGTATTGATACTCGAAATTGCGCCTTAACATGGCATAGAATAGGTATCGATCGACATCTGGATTATTCGGATCATTGACGCCGTCATCGGACCAATCGAGGTCGTCTAAAACGTCGCTGGTTTCGTTAAATTTTTCTTTGATACCCCGTTCGATTTCAGCTTTTAACTTCAAAGTTTTTAGACCATAGGTTTTGTAATAATAATCGTCCGACAACATGGTGGATTTGAAAGTTTCTTTGTTTAGATTATCAACCATAGCGGGGTTGCCATCGAAAAACGCGACATCGCCACCGACGATTTCCTTTTTCATATCGTTCCAAACCATTTGAAAAGTGCCGCACCAAGTGCTGTCGGCGGTAATTTCGTCGAGCATGGTCGGGACGGTGGTGATGCCAGCGGTTTCTTTCAGTGTCGTTTTGTTTGCGGGTGTTTCAGGATCTGGATTATTTTTTGATAAATAATAATACGTTGCGAACACGCTCGATGCGAGCAGTAGGGGAACTAGTATGAGCAGGATCAGCCACTTTTTCGATTTTTTGCCAACATTCGGCTTCGTTGGCGGCGTTGTCAATTCCGGCGGATTGATCCCCGAAGGCGTAGAGCCGATCGGCGCTACTGGAAAATTATTATCGTCCATACTTCTGATTATAACAAAACACTAGCGGGACGGCAATGCTTTATGTAGCTGCGAATCACGAAATTGCTACCCTCTGTCATTTCGAGTGGAGCGCAGCGGAATCGAGAAATCTTTATTAAATGACGACGATAAGATCCTTCGGCTTCGCTCGGGATGACAAGGTAATTCTATCTATATAATCTTCGCGTTCAATTTTTGTTCGGCGTCGGTGGCGATTTGGTCGATAATTTCGCCGACGAATTTGGTGTCGATGGTTTGGTTGTGGTCGTAGATTTCGATGCGCAGGGTGACGTTTTTCGTGTCGTCGTCGGGGGCATAAATATCAACCGGCGTGATTTGCCAAACGAAGTTGGCGGGTAGTTGGTTCAAGTTTTCGCGCAATAGGTTTTCGATGTCGGCGAATTTTGTGGCGGTCGGAACCTGGAAGCAAATATCGCGCGTCGTGCCGGGGAATTTCGGGAGAGGTTTGTATGCGATGTGGTCGGGCACAAATTGCGCCAGCGGATTTAGACCCAGCTCAAAGACGGCGGTGCCTTGCGGTAATTTTAATTCATGTAAAACCGAAGCGCGGATTTCGCCGATGACGCCGACCTGGGTGTCGCCGACGAACACGAAAGCGCTGTGTTTTGGTTCGAGATAATTTTCGTGGCGGGGGAGTTTTTCGATCGCACGAAACGCGAATTCAACACCCAATTTTTCGCCTAACTTGACCAAATAATTTTTCGCGTCGTAAAAATCAACATTGGTATTTTTATCCGCGATTACGAATGCTAAATTATCGTATTGTTTCGGCACATTTTCATCCGTTAAACCGAGTTCTTTGCGAAAAATTTGATTGATTTCAAACAACGCGAATTTGTCGTAACCGGCGCGCAAATTTTCGTAAGTTTTGACGAGCAGATTCGGCACAATTTGCTGGCGAATGTATTGCAGTTCCGGCGAAATCGAATTCGCAAGTTTATATGAATTTTCCTGATCTTGCCCGACTTTTTTGAGCAAATCGCCGCTCACGAACGTGTAAGTCAAAACCTCGTTCGCGCCCGCTGCGTCCAAAAATTCGCGGATTTTATCTTTCAAAGTCATGAATTTATTTGATTCGACCATCGTGAATTCGCGCGTCGGCAATTTCAACGGGAGAGTTTCGTAACCGTTCACGCGACCGATTTCCTCAATTACGTCCTCTGGAATGTTAATGTCGGTGCGCCAGAATGGGGCTTGGATTTTGAACTCCGTCGCAACGAAATCCTCACGCCGCTCCTCGCGCCCGTCGTTACGGGGCTCGTCACTGACTCTCTCGTCGTCCTTCGATAGTCGCGCGAGGATTTGTTGTGACTTCGTGTTAATATTAAATTGCAAATTTCGTAAAGTTTTTTCGATTTGTTCGGGTGAGTAATCGCTGCCGAGCAGATTATTTATTTCCGCATCGGAAATTTCAAGCACTGGATTTTCAGTTTTGAGCGCGTAGTTATCAATGATATCGCCGGCGGCTGTCGCACCCGTGTATTTCATGAAGTTGTTGATTGCCTGGACCAATACTGGGTGGGTCAGGTCGGCGGGTTGACCTTTGGTGAAGCGAGTGATGGCTTCGCTGAAAATGCCGTGTCGGAATTGGGTGGTGCGCAGGTTGTATAAATTAAATGTGGCGGATTCGAGCAAAATGTTCGTTGTCGAATCGTCAATTTCAGTCGCCGCGCCGCCCATTGCACCCGCAAGCGCGATTGGTACGGATTTTTTCTCGTCGCCGGCGCAAACCACGATGTCGGCGGGATCGAGTTCGATTTCTTTATCGCCGAGCAACAACATTTTTTCGCCGAGATTAGCGGCGCGAACGATGATGTCGGGTTTGCCGGTTGGCGAAACTTTGATTAATTTGTCGTAGTCGAAAGCGTGTAGCGGTTGTCCGGTCTGTAACATCAGAAAATTCGTAATGTCGACCGCCGCAGAGATCGAACGCATGCCGGATCGTATCAAAAAGGTGCGCAATACTGCGTCGAACGGCTTGGTTTGATCGACATCCGACAACACCACGCATTCGTATCGCGGGCAGAGTCTTGGGTCGGGAAGTTTAACGGTCGGGGTAATTAAGTTGTCACAGACCGCTCCGCCCCAACTACTTTCGCGCACCACTCCCTCGCGCCCGTCGTTACGGGGCTCGGTCATTGCCGCTGCGCTCGTAAGCGCAGAGCCTGCGCGAGAAGCAGTTGCGGCTTCGCTAGCAGATTCTGCGTCGAACCACTCCGGCGCATGAAAATCTGATTCTAAAATCGCGGCGACCTCGCGGGCGAAACCAATGATGCCGAAACAGTCCGGTCGGTGGGTCAATGATTTATTTTCGACTTCTAAAACATAATCGTCGAGTTCGTAAATTTTTGCGAAATCGTCGCCGGGTTTGGCGATTGATGGGTCAATTTCGATGATTGCCAAATGCTCTTCGTCGGGAAAAATTTCGTCCGTGCCGGCGAGCATGCCGTGACTCGTGTGACCGAAAACTTTGCGCGATCCCATAACGAATGGTTCTTCGCTTCCGATCGACATCGGTACGGTTTTGCCTGGCGCTAACCATACCGTTAATAATCCCTCGCGACAATTCGGCGCGCCACAGACTACTTGGACGAAACCGTCAGCGTCTCGTTCGATACCTTTCACGACACCGCCGTCATCGATTAAATTCAAGGTTAATTTATCCGAACCGGCGATTTTCTCGCACTTTTTAACCTCGACGATTGGCAGGTCAACGTAGCGTTCCGCCAAATTTTCGACTCCCTCAATCTCGACCAACCGCGCCCCGATTTTTTGTTTCAATTCATCGATTGAAATATTGATGTCGACATATTTTTTTAACCAATTTAGACTGATTTTCATACCCAAATACCTCCTAATCCTATGATTTTCAAAATGATTCTGTCCCAAAAACTTCTTCTTGCGTCGATACACTTTTCGCACGCGCTTCCATTTATTGCGCACGATGCTGGTTTGGCGCAATCGTCGCCAAACGGCAAAAACGACAAAACAATCAACACCACAACAACACATGCGCCAACTATAATCGGAACTAATTTATTTGATTTTATTTTCATTTCTTTTCCTTTCTTACTGCAACATAAAAATGCGCTTTACCTGGTTCAACTTCGTTGTCACGATTAGTTTCGATGATTGAAAAACCTGCGTCATGTGCAACTTTCAAAATTTCGTCGGATTGGTAGTAATTGAAATAGCGTTTTGCGCCCAGACCATTGTCGACAAACTCCTCGCCGTCGCCGGTTTTGATACTAAACACGAACACCCCCCCCCAATTTAGCGCGCCATAGATTTTTTTGACTGCTGCGATCACTTCGGGTTTAGTGAGATGCAGTAGCACAGCAATCGCCAAAATAAAATCATATTTTTTCGCAAAATCATCAGTGATCAAATTAAATTTCGTCGCCACATGCCCGCGTGATTTCAAGTATTCAACGAAACTGTCCGCAACATCAGTTATTTCAATCTTGAACCCGAGTGATTCGATATATTCCGCATATTCGCCCGGACCCGCGCCGATTTCGAACATGGCAATATCTTTCGGAAAGTTTTTCAGCGAGCGTCCAATGATTCCTTCGACAAATCGATGATTATCGTCGTTGTCTTTTGAAAAAAACCGCTCGACATAACGTTTGACGTCAGAGTTATAAACCGCAATCGTTTCATCATTTTCGCGACTCATAATCGATTGCTCCTTGCTGTAGCAGTCTCCTCCTCGAGCAGCGAAATTATTTGGAAACCGTGTTTTTCGGCGTCAGCCTTGATGTCGGGGCGGTCGAGCCAGGAAAAATCTTTGGTTTTGCCGACGAAACCGACTTTCTTTCGCAAAACCCGTCCGGTTGGTCGGCGGTTTGTGCTCGTTTCGTCATCGTTTTCGTATTCATATTCGTCCAAAACCAAAATATCGCCCGGTTCGCATTCGAAATCCGCGATGCGGAACTCAAAAGTTTTCTGTCCGCTCACGATCAAATCGAAATATTTCTTCGATATTTTTTTATGAATTTCGCGGCTCATTGCTTCGCTCCTTTTTTACTGTTGACTTTCTTTTTTGAATTTGTTACACTAGTCTTATCACGATGACCGGGTTTGCCTAAGGATGTTATCCGACCGCCGCTCCCGGTTTTTTGTTTTGGTTTCAAAAGATTTGGCATTCGGTCAATGAATACTAGTTTGTGATAGAAATGAAATTTCAGCAAACGCGAAAAACGATACCGATTTGGAACAATTATTCGTTCCAATTTGTTATTTTCGTCCATGAACTGATACAAACTCAAAAAATCACCATCGCCGCTCGCGAAAACTGCCCGATCATAATTGGCAAATTCGCGCGCTGCCGCCCAGAGGACTAGATCGGTGTCAACATTGCCTTTAACCTCAGTTTCACCGTCCTTATTGATAAATTCGACGATTTCCTTAAAAATCAACGTGAATCCACAAAGTTGCAACTGTTCGTAAAGTTGGTTGTTTCCCGGCATCATACCAATAAAAATATATGCTTTTGAAACGCCATATTTTTCGCGCAAATAGTGCCTGAATCGACGCCAATCCAATTTTCTGCCCTCGTAAATTGTGCGACCGCGTTGATTAACGACATCATGCGACACACCCAAATTCAAATTTTGGCTATCAATAAAGGCATAAGTGACAGGCTGCTTGCTCACTTAAACTCCTTCAAAAATCGTAATTTGCCGGATTCGAGATGGCGAATGTCCTCGATGCCGTATTTTAGCATGATCAGGCGGTCAAAGCCGCCGCCCCACGCGAAACCCTGGTAAATTTTGGGATCGATGCCCGCCATTTTGAGGACGTTCGGGTGGATCATGCCGCTGCCGTTCATTTCGAGCCACTCGCCGGGTTTGCCGCCCATCGATGCGGGTCGTTCGATCAAAAATTCCAAACTCGGTTCAGTGAAAGGGAAGGACGCCGGTTGCGTGGCAATTTTCAATTTCTGCCCCATAAAAGTTTCGTAAAATTCGCGAATCGTGGCGATCATTTGTCCGAGAGTGGCGGTTTTGCTCACGAACACGCCGTCCCACTGATAAAAAGTGTGCTCGTGCGTGGCGTCGACGTCCTCATTGCGGAACGTTCGCCCGAGCGTAATCGTGGCGATTTGCCCGCCATTCAATAATTTGTCGCGTTCCGCCACCAAAATACGATTTTGCATCGTCGTGGTGTGCGCCGGCGGCACGAAACCGTCCTCGGTGCGAAAAGTATCGAAACTGTCGCGCGCGGGGTGTCCTTCCGGAAAATTGAGCGCGCCGAACATATGAAAATCGTCATCGAGCTGGCGATCCTCGATCACATCAAAACCGATTTTTTCAGCAATTTCGCGCATGCGTTTCATCTCGGTCATGATCGGGTGCAACGATCCATTGTCTGCCGTCATTAAACCGGGCAAAGGTCGATTAACGTCCATTGGCGCGGTCACATCAATCGCCGCAACAACCGCCCCATCGAGCAATGATTTTTCGCGTGTTTCGATCGCCGTCGTCAATTCTTGTTTTAGTTCATTTAACTTTTTGCCAAACGCGCCGCGCTCTTCCGCCGGCAGTTTCGGGATTTCACTGTACAGATTTTTTAACTCATTAGCACGCAAAACCTCGCGCGGATTAGCGGATTTTTCGATGCGCACCATCAATTCTGATTTTATATCGTCAATATTCATGGAAATATCATACCACAAGTGGTGTAATATTAAAATGTGTGCTGCTTTAGTCGCAAATCAAAAACGGAACATACTGACGACGCAATCACCTAAATAACAGATGAAAATTAAGGAAAAAAACGGAACATACTCGATTACCCGAACAAGTCGGGTAATGACGATAGAAAAAAATATGTTACAATAGATTATATGGGTAAAAAGGAAGAAAAAGTTTCTTTTTTGATCCGCTGGGTGACGTGCAGTATCGGTTTGTGGATTGCTGTGCGGTTGTTCGGCGGGGAGTATTCGATGTCGTGGTGGCAGGAAGTGCTGACGTTTTTGTTGGCGGGTTTGATATTTTCGATTGTAAATTCGGTGATTCGCCCGCTGGTGGTGATTTTGTCGCTGCCGTTTGTGCTGGTGACGATGGGGTTGTTTATGCTGCTCATCAACGGATTTATGGTGTGGCTGGCGATTTTGCTGGCGCCGAACATTAAAATGGATTTTGGTTGGGCGATAATTAGCAGTTTGGTGATAAGTTTGATAAACTATATAGTGAGTGGTTTCAGTGATTTTAATAAGGAGGAGAAAATATCATGAATCTAACAGAAGTTTTGCCAATCGTCACCGTCGTGAGTGCGGTGTTAATTACATTGATGATTTTGTTGCAATCGCGCGGCGCAACATTGGGTGCAGGATTCGGTTCGAGCGGTGAATTATTCACTACGCGGCGCGGTTTGGAAAAAAATCTTTATGAAACTACGATCGTCATCGCGGTCATATTCGTGTTGAGCATCGTGGTTAATCTGATTATAAGTTAAGGAATACATGGGCGAACCAGAAAAAAAACGTCTACCCCGGATCAAATTCAAACGCCGCGATCTCGATCGCCGACAACGAATGCTCATGCAGCACATTCGTCAATTTTTGTTCGATAGTTGGGATAATTTACGTTTAGTGCGCCGCCAAACCATCGGTTGGTTGTCGCTCGTGCTGATAATTATTGCGATATTTTTGACACAGACGACCATGTGGAGCCGCGGGGTGCAAAAAACTGCGCCGATTGACGGTGGGACGTACGCCGAGGGGGTGGTTGATACGATCGCGACGTTTAATCCGCTCTATGCTATGACGAGTTCGGAAATTGCGATGTCGCGTTTGGTTTATAAGCCGCTGTTCGCCTATGACGAAACCAGCAACTTGCGCGGGGTTTTGGCGAATTCGTGGTCGATTTCTGATGATGGCAAGATTTACAATGTCAAATTGCGTGAATTCCAAAAATGGGCGGACGGTAAAAAATTCACCGCCGACGACGTGGTCTTTACATTAAAGTTGATCAAGGACGCCAAAACCGCATCGCCGCTGCTGGCGGTTTGGAAAAATACTGAAATCGAAAAAGTGAATGATTTGGAAGTAAAATTCATTTTGAAAGAACCAAATTCGTCGTTTCAATATTTGATGACGTTTGGAATTTTGCCGAAACATATTTTACAGGGCGTGAGTACGGATACAATTCGCAGTTTCGTGGCGGAAAATCGCACGAAAATTGTTGGCACGGGTAATTTTCAATTCAGTCGTCAGGAAATTCCGGGCGAGGGCGAGAGCATTTGGTACTTTACGAGCGCGAACAGCACGCCGCGGATCAAAAATTTGGCGATTCATGCTTATGCCAGCAAAGAAAACATGATTCAGGGGTTCAAAGTGGGCGAAACCAACGCCATTATTGACTTGACGACCGATGAATCCACGGAACTGCTAAAGAATGGCAATACTAAGTTGGTGCAGACGCCCGTGAACGGCGGTGTTTTTGCGCTGTTTAATAACTCAAATCCCGCGACCTCGGACAAAAATGTGCGTGCAGCGCTCGGACTGGCGATTAATCGTTCGGAAATTGCGGCGCCGGCGTCGAAAGAGTTTGCTAAACCGCAGCTTCTCGAGACACCGATCACGAGAGGCGTGATTCCGTCGGTGGACGAATTAACAGAACCAGCATTCGATTTGACCGCGGCAGGGGAGAAACTTGATGAGGCGGAATGGGTCCTGAATGAAGCTGGTCAGCGCGAAAAAGACGGCAAAGTTTTGGAATTAAACGTTGTGACGATGCATAACGCGGATTACGAACGTGTGGCGCGCAAACTCGTCGCCATGTGGCAGAAATTGGGGATCAAGGTGAATCTGACTATTCCGGAAGACGACATGGTTTTCAAAAAAAACTACCTCATTACGCGTAATTATGACGTTTTGATTTATCAACTGAATCTCGGTGATGATCCAGACGTGTCCACGTATTGGTTGTCGACCAGCAACGTCGAAACGAGTTTGAATTTTGCCAACTATAAATCGCGGGTGGGTGATCTGTTTTTGGCGAACGCGCGTTCGGAAATTAACGACCGAAAACGCGATGCGCGTTACACCGATTTCGTCAAACAGTGGCTCGGTGATGTGCCGGCGGTGGCGCTCTATCGACCGAATTTGTATAGTATCGTCCGCCCCGGCGTCGAATCGTACGGTAAAGCGTCGATCTTTAATAGTTTAGCCGATCGGTTTTACGCTGTGGATAACTTTACAGCACTCGATGCGACGGTCTATCGCACGCCGTGAATTGTGATAAAATTGAATATATGTTAACGAAAGGGTCAATATAATTATAATACCAAAGAAACTACACGCGCCATGGTTGAAATTCTATGGTGATCGCGCGAAATCGTTGAAATATCCGGTTGGATCGATTTACGACGAAGTGGAACGCGCTGCGGGGAAATACCCCGATTTAATCGCATTAAATTATTTTGACAAGAAGATTTCGTACAGCGAACTCATGACGCAAATCGACAAAGCCGCGCGCGGATTCATCGCGCTGGGTGCGCAAAAGGGCGATGCGATTTCGATCTGTTCCGCCAATATCCCCGAAGCGATTTTTGCGATCTATGCCGCGAGCAAGATCGGTTGCGTGGCGAATGTTTTTCACCCGTTATCCGCACCGACCGAAATTCGCGATTATTTGAATCTAGTGGAAAGTAAAATCTTGGTGGCAATCGATGTTTCTTGGTCGAATATCGAACAGATCTTGCCGGAAACTGATGTACAGGAAACAGTGCTGATTTCGCCGATCGATTCGTTGCCGGTGCTGTCGAAACTGGGCATGAATCTGATCAATGCCGTTGATGTGCGTAAAAATCTGGTGAAGATTTTTCAGAAAAAACCGAAAAATTTGTTGAACTGGGAAGAATTTTTGGGTCAGGGTGCGCACATCGCGCGCACCGACGTCCGCGAACGCCAGCGCGCCAGCGATACCGCTGTCATTCTCTATAGCGGCGGCACAACCGGCAAGAGCAAGGGCGTGGCGATTTCCAATCTGGCATGCAATGCGATGTCGCTGCAACTCAAAGCCTTTTTCCCGGACGAAGCCAAACCAGGTCGTTCGCTCCTGGGCATCATGCCGATATTTCACGGATTTGGTTTGGGTGTGGGATTTCATTTCTTTCTGACGCAGGGCATGTGCAACAAAATGCTGCCGAAATTCGATGCGAAAAAATTTGATCGGATTTTGCAACACGCCAAACCAGACTTTTTGGTCGGTGTGCCGACGCTTTACGAAGCCATGCTGCGCAATCGCAAAATTCGCAAAATGGATCTGTCATTCCTGCGTGTGGCGATTTCCGGCGGTGATAATTTGTCCGCTCCGCTCAAAATGGCGGTGGACGAAATGCTCGCTAAATGCGGTTCGAAAACCAAAGTCGTGCAAGGTTACGGTCTGACCGAATGCCTATGCGTGGTCACCGTTAATCCGCTCGAATGCCAAAAAGACGAATCAATCGGCATTCCAATCGCGGATAATTATGCGAAAATCGTCCAACCCGGCACGCAAACCGAATTGTCGATTGGCAAGGTCGGCGAACTCTGCCTGACCGGACCGAACATCATGACGGGGTACATCAATCAGGAGCGTGAAACTAATCAAACGCTGCAACGTCATGCCGACGGACACGTTTGGGTGCACACTGGCGACCTCGCACGTATGGATAAGGACGGTTACATTTTCTTTACCCAGCGTCTCAAACGCATGATCATTTCGAGCGGTTACAATATTTATCCGAGCCAGATCGAGGAAGCCATTATGAAAGTTCCCGAAGTGCTAATCGCGACCGTTGTCGGCATCCCGGACGAATATCGCGGACAAATCGCCAAAGCCTTCGTCGTGGTCAAGGACGAATACCGCCGCACGTCGCACGCGGATATTCGTGACAAAATTATGAGTGAATGCAAACAGCATCTCGCCAAATACGAATGGCCGCGCGACATCGAATTCCGCGACTCCCTCCCCAAAACCAAAATCGGCAAAGTCGCATATCATGAGTTAGCAGAAGAGGAAACGCTTGACAAAAAAGCATAAGTGTGCTACACTGATTATGTGGCTGGCGGTCACGGGATTGTTTGGTGTTGTCTAAAATAGTTTGCGTGCCGTTGTGATGTTTGGTAAAATAGTAAACAGTGTGGGTTGTTAGCTCAGTTGCTGCGTGAAACGCGGATCAATTAGCGCGCTGGCGCTCGTCGATTGACGGTGAGCTATCATCTCGTACGATTGTTACAAATTTAGGTTATGGGTTGTTAGCTCAGTTGGCTAGAGCGCCTCGTTTACACCGAGGAGGTCGGGGGTCCGAGCCCCTCACAACCCACCAATCCGGAGAAAAAGTCAAAATTATCCGCTTCCGAGCGGATTTTTTATTGAAATTTTAGGGTTCAGAATAACCAAAAAACGGAACATACTGACAATGCAACCGCCCAAATAACAGATGAGAATTAAGTAAAAAAACGGAACATACTCGATTATTATGAACTGGATTACCCGAACAAGTCGGGTAATGACGGGGGTGTGCAATCGGGTTACCTATAAACCCTGATCATTCGGGGTGTTGGTGAAAGTTTGAATCGGTTGCGTGTCGATTGGCGCGGCGGGCGGAGTTTGTTCCGGAGTTGGTGCGGGGGCGACGGGCGCGTTGCCGAAAGATGGCTGCCATGGCGTTTGTTTGACCACGGGTGGCATGTCGGTGGGCATGTCGGTGAATGATTGATCGAATCCGGGTGCGGTTGGTGCGGGCATGTCGGGAGTAGAGAACTGGTTCGGTGCGGGCATATCGGGGGCGGCAACTTGATTTGGCGTGGTCATGGTCGGCGCGTCAAAAGTGCTTTGCTGTTGCACAACCTCTTGCCACGATTGTCCGCCGTCGGTTGGCAGGGTTGGGGCGATTGGTTGATTTGTTTTCGATCGTTCGATTTTGACTAAAACCGCGGTGACGACGCTGGCATAGATGAAAAGTATAAAGACAATAAGGACGAATTTATAGGTGTCGGCGATATATTGACCGTTGTTGATCCAAATGCCGGGCAAAATATAGACGCCCAAGAAACCGCCGCAACCAATGCTCGCCAGTTTGAAATTCTTGACCATAGGCGAGTAATTTTTAATGTTCAAAAAGTTCGCAATCGCCGTGGCAATCGCCGAAATAATTCCGGCGGTAAACGCAACTTGCATAAAAAATGTTACCAGACCCTTGTAACCGTCGGAACAGGTGACCATCGGATAACTGTAACTGTAAAATCCTGAACCATAAGTACGCATAGTTTCACTGCACATGATCGCGGTCAAAATATCCCAAATCAAGATGAGCCACGGGATCGACCAAAAAATATTCGAAATCAGCGACACGGTGGACAGTGTGCGGATCGTTTTATTATCAGATTCCATGCGGATAATGTTGTGCAGGCTAAGCAGCGTCAGCAGACCAAGCACAGCCGATGTCCCCAGCAGTTTCGAGATGACCTTGCTGTTGGTTCCGCCGTCGATAACGAGAATAATCGCAAACAATGCGCACGCCGAAAACAGCGCCAGCGTCGCAATCATCAAAACCCGCTTTGCTCCCTTTGGTATAATCTTTTGTATTTTGTCCATATTCCTTCTTTCCATTTAATTTATGGTTTTATTGTATCAGGTTGGGGGGGGGTAACGCAATACTTTTTTGAAATATTCCGAAATAACTGGTAAAATATTCGGTATGATGAATACACAACAAATTCGCAAGGCTTTTTTGGACTTTTTCGCCGAGCGCGGACACAAGGTCATTCCGCGCGCTAAACTCGTGCCAGAGGGTGATCCGACAACTTTATTTACGGGGTCGGGCATGCAACCGATGATTCCGTACCTATTGGGTGCGGAACATCCCGAGGGGACGCGGATTGCGGACAGTCAAACCTGTTTGCGCGCGCAGGACATCGACGATGTCGGCGACAATCGCCATACGACGTTTTTTGAAATGTTGGGGAACTGGTCGTTGGGCGATTATTTCAAGGACGAACAGATCAATTGGATGTTCGAATTTTTGTCGGACGTGGTCAAACTCGACATGTCGCGGATTTATATTACCTGTTACATCGGCGATGATCGTTATGGCATTCCGCGCGACGACGAGGCGGCTGCGATTTGGCAAAAACTATTCCGCGCACGCGGATTGTCGGACGCGACGGCGGAAATTGGTTCAGAAGAAAACGGCTACAAACGCGGCATTCGCGCCGGTGAGCGGATCTTTTTCTATGACGGGAGCAAAAACTGGTGGAGCCGCAACGGCGATCCTGAACATACGCCGATCGGCGATCCGTGCGGTCCGGACAGCGAAATGTTTTACGATTTCGGCACGCCGCATGATTCGAGTTTTGGCGAAAATTGCCATCCGAACTGCGATTGCGGGCGCTTTATGGAAATCGGAAATAATGTTTTTATGGCGTACAAAAAAATCGCTGATGGCAAATTTGAACTGCTCGCCAAACCGAATGTTGACCAAGGCAGCGGGTTGGAGCGCCTCGCCGCCGCCGCGCAAAACAACCTGGACATGTTCCGCGTCAGTGTGATTTATCCGATCATCGAGAAATTACAGGAAATGTCGGGTTGCGATTACGAAAGCAACGCCACCGCCATGCGTGTGATCGCCGATCATTTGCGCGCCGCGACGTTTTTGGCGATCGATGACGTCAAACCGTCGAACAAAGAGCAAGGTTACGTCATGCGCCGCTTGGTGCGCCGCGCCGTCCGATTCGCGTTCGACCTCGGCATCGAACAGAACTTTTTGGAGCAGTTAGTAACAAAAATTATCGAAATTTACAGGGGTGATTTTCCGGAACTGATTTCAGTTAGTAACAAAATCGCCGAAATTTTGGTCAAGGAAGAAAAAGCCTTTCGGCAGACTTTGCGGAAGGGGTTGAAGGAGTTTGAGAGAATGATTAATGGCGCGAACCGCGATGAGCGGATTCTTACTGGCGACAAAATCTTCACCCTCTATGACACATACGGTTTTCCGATGGAATTGTCGGTCGAGGAAGCATTCAAGCGCGACATCCCTGTATCGGAAAATTGGCGCGCTGAATTTGACGAAAAAATGGCGAAACAGCGCGAAATGTCCCAAACCGCCGCCAAAGGCACGTTCAAGGGCGGTCTCGGCGGACATACTTGGCAACATCGCCGCTATCACACTTGCACGCATTTATTGCAATCGGCGTTGCGCGAAATTTTTGGCGAGGAACTGCGCCAGCATGGATCGAATATCACGGAGGAGCGTTTGCGTTTTGACTTTAATCTCGATCACAAAATGACTGATGATGAAATTAAACGTGCCGAGGATTTGGTGAACGGGTGGATTCGCGCCGATCTCTCGGTGTTTTGGAAAGAATATCCGACCGACGACGCGCTGAAAATGGGCGCGATCGGACCATTCGGCGAACGTTACGCGGATACGGTGAAAGTTTACCAAATGGGCGTCGGCGATCACATCGCGTCGATGGAAATTTGCGGCGGTCCGCATCTCGAGCATACTGGACAGGCGGCGGAACGCGGGGAAAACTTAGACGATTCCACCGATGCGCCCGCGAACGCGCCGATTGATCAAAAAACTGATTTTAGCAAAATTACCAAACCGGCGGTGTTCCGAATTGTTAAAGAAGAATCCTCATCCGCCGGCATTCGCCGCATCAAAGCGATTTTGGAATAATAGAAAAGTGTGCTATAATCTATAGAGTAATAAAACAGAATTATGGTTTTTAAGAAGAGAGATCCTGTATTAGGTTGCGCCGAAAAAACGAAATTTCCGGTGTTAGTTTCGGTCATGGGCAAAATTGGCGTTGGCAAAAGTTACTATACCCAGCACATCATCGCGGCGATGAGCGAACACGGCAAAAAAGCAGCGATGTTGTCGAGCGGTGATTTAGTGCGCGCGGAAATCGCGGCGATGAGCGAAATCGGTCGGGCGATCAAGGACGCCTATGATGCGGGCGTGTTGTGCGATTACGATTTGGTCAAACAACTGATTTTTCAGGAACTAATTCGATTGCGCGACGACGATCACGATGTTGTGTTTCTCGACGGTGCGATTCGTAATATCGATCAAATCGAGCAACTCGGCGACCATTTTATGGGTCATGTTAAGGGCAGTATTCATCTGCTCGCATCCGATGATATAATTTTGGAGCGGATCGAAAAACGTTCCCGTGATTTGATTGCGCAGGGCGGTGAAGCGCGCCAAGACGACAGCGACATGAACGCCGTTCGCAAACGTTTAGATGTTTACAATAATCAAGTTTTGCCCGCGCACGAAGTTTTAGTCGACATGATTGGTCGAAACGGACATTTTACTATCGAAATCCCTTGCGAAAATCACCGCGATCCCGACGAAATTCGCGATCTCGCCCTCGAACAGATCGTGCCGCAGTTGATTGAGATTATTGACGAACACAATACATTATAAAAGTTACAACGTCCTAAAGCCTCTTGACACCCAGGTGTGGAAATTGCTATAATACTTATGACAATTGAAACAATCATAATTTAACAACATATAAAAGGGGAAAATAGTGGTAAAAATAAAAAACATTGTCGCATCAGTATCGTTGGTCGGGATATTGATGTTTGCAGGTGTGGTAAATATTAGCAATCATACGGATATACAAGCGGCAGCGGGCGACGAGGTCGTATTGCAGTGGAATAAAAATTTCGGGGGGAGCGACCAAGACCGTTTTTCTTCGGTTGTTGCGACTCCTGATGGCGGATGCGTGGTGGCGGGAGACACTGTGTCTGTCGACGGTGATTTGACTGGGATGGACAAGGGCGGTGACGACGCTATCATTGTAAAATACAGTTCTGATGGTACAGTCGTGTGGAAAAATACTTTCGGTGGAAGCGACGATGATCTTTTTCGATCTGTGACCATGGCTTCTGACGGTGGATTTGTGGCGGTGGGGTATTCTTGGTCTAATGATGGTGATTTATTGGGATTAAATAAAGGTGACAGCGACGCTATTATCGCCAAATATAGTTCCAACGGCGTCCTCGAGTGGAGCAAAAATTTCGGCGGTAATAGGGACGACTATTTCGAGTCGGTCATACCGGACTCTGACGGGGGCGTTATCGTGGCGGGATATTCTAATTCCACCGATGGCGATTTGGTTGGGCTAAATAAAGGTAGCAGCGATGCTATTATTGTCAAATACAGCGCCAACGGTACGCTTGAATGGAATAAGAATTTCGGTGGGAGCGAAGGAGAAATTTTCTTTTCAGCAACTTCGGTTCTCGATGGCGGGTATGTTGCAGTCGGATATTCTATCTCTAATGACGGCGATTTAGCTGGTCAGAATAAACACTGGGAAGATGCTATTATTGCAAAATTCAGTTCCGATGGCACGCTAGAATGGGGCAGGGATTTTGGCGGGTATGGCTTTGATCTTTTTTGGTCGGTTGCTTCGACCCCTGATGGTGGATGTATCGCGGTTGGGATCTCTGCGGGGTCAACCGACGGTGATTTGACTGGGATAGACAAGGGCGGTGACGATGCCATTATTGTGAAATACAGTTCTGATGGTACGGTCGTATGGAAAAAGACTTTTGGTGGAAGTGACTTTGATAGTTTTGGATTAATCATTTCTGCTCCTGATGGCGGCTATGTGGTGCTCGGCGGCTCTGGCTCGACCGACGGCGACTTAACGGGAACGGACATATCGGATGGCTGGCGCATCATCGTCAAGTATAATTCCAATGACGATATTGAATGGATAAAAAGGTTTGATTTTGACGGCGGCTCCGTTGCGTCGATCGCCATGACTTCTGATGGCGGATATATTATAGCGGGATATGTCTACTCTGCTTACGGCTACATGGACGCCGTTATCGCCAAATACCTCGATATGTCCGAACCGATCCTCGTAATCCCTCCACTCCTCGAGCCCGACACGCCGAACGGTTCGGCGAACAGCGACGGCTGTAATCCTGTGAAAGTAACATTGAAAACCAATGTTCCGATTGTGGTTCCAAATGGCTGGACGAAAGTCGACGATTTAACCTACACGAAAGTTTATACCAGGAATGCCACCGAAAGCGTGCCAATGGTCGGACTAAATGGTGTAACGGGCGAAAATATCGAAATCGTAATCGACAGCATAACCTGCCGACCGACCAATCCTATTTTGCCACCGAATACGGGATTAAAAAAATAGCATTAGATACACGCGAACTCTGACCTATTTGTACCCACAATGTGGGTACACGTAACAGAGGTAATTTTGAAAAATGTTTTTTCGCTGTCATTTCGAGCAGAGCGTAGCGGAGTCGAGAAATCTTTGTCAAATACAGCACAAAGATCCCTCGGCTATGCTCGGGATGACGAGGGTAGTGATACCTGGGATGATATCTGTTATCGCTGATTACTTTGCGCGCTTCTCGATGATCTCTTGTGCGACGTTCGGTGGGACTTCTTCGTAAGAATCGAGTTCCATCGAGGATGCGGCGCGACCCTGTGACATGGAGCGCAGGTCGGTGGTGTAACCGAACAGGTTCGCGAGCGGGACGATTGCGGTGATTTGTTTCGCACCGCCCATCAAATCGTCCATCGATTCGACGCGGCCGCGGCGCGAATTCAGGTCGCCGATGACGTCGCCCATGAATTCTTCGGGGGTGACCACGACCATTTTCATGACGGGTTCGAGGAGGACCGGGCGGGCTTGCTTGATGCCGTCGCGGGTGGCGAGTGCGCCTGCCATCTTGAACGCTAATTCGGAAGAGTCGACATCGTGGTACGAACCGTCGAACAGCGTGGCTTTGATGTCAACCACTGGATAACTGGCGATAACGCCGCCGTCCAGGGTTTCGATAATGCCAGCTTTAACGGCGGGGCGATATTCCTGTGGAACAACGCCGCCCTTGATGGCGTCGATGAATTCGAAACCTTTGCCGGTTTCGTTCGGTTCAAATTTGATGGTGACGTCGCCGTACTGACCGCGGCCGCCGGACTGTTTGATGTATTTGCCTTGGACTTCGGATGTGCCGCGAATGGTTTCGCGGAAAGCGACTTGCGGTTCACCGGTGTTCGCTTCGACGCTAAATTCGCGTTTCATGCGATCGATGATGATGTCGAGGTGCAATTCGCCCATACCGCTGATGATGGTTTGACCAGTTTCTTCGTCAGTATGAACGCGAAAAGTCGGATCTTCTTCCGCCAAACGTTGCAGGGCGAGCGCCATTTTTTCCTGGTCAGCCTTAGTTTTCGGTTCGACCGCGATGGAAACTGGCGGTTCGACGAAAGTGATGCCCTCGAGTTGGATCGGATGTGCCGGATCGCACAGAGTTGTGCCGGTTGTGGTGTCCTTTAATCCGACCACGGCAGCGATATCGCCGGCTTCGACTTCGGAAATATCCTCGCGTTTGTCGGCGAACATGCGGACGATGCGCCCGACGCGTTCCTTGTCGCCAGAGGTAGCGTTCATAACATACGAACCGGCGGTTAATGTACCGGAATACACGCGAATGAAAATGAGTTTTCCGACAAATGGATCAGTGGCGATTTTGAACGCCAACGCCGCCAGTGGTTCGTCATTGCTCGGTTTGCGCGAGATTTCTTCGCCAGTTTTCGGACTCTCACCCCAAACCGCATCAACATCGGTTGGTGCGGGCAGGTAATCCGCGACCAAATCTAAAACTTTTTCCACGATCACGCCGCGGCCATCACCGCCGGTAACGAGGTAAAATTCGCCACTCAAAACGGCTTTGCGCAATGCGCCCTTTAATTCGTCGATTGTGATCGATTCTTCGCCCTTGTCCAGATAGCGTTCGAACAATTCATCGTCGAATTCGACGGCTTTTTCGACCAATAAATTACGCGCGTTTTGGGCTTTCTCCAACATGTTGGCGGGAATTTCACCCTGAACCAATTCATGATCATGAAAATCAGTGTAAGTGTAGGCTTTCATATCGATCAAATCGACCACGCCGCAAATATCCTTTTCAAAACCAATTGGCAAATGAATCGGCAGGGCGTTTTTGCCGAGGCGATTATGAATGCTGTCGAGTGATTTATAGAAATCGCCGCCAGTTTGGTTGATTTTGTTAACGAAAACGATGCGCGGAATGCCGTATTTGTTGGCTTGACGCCACACGGTTTCGGTTTGCGCCTCGACGCCCATTTTGCCGTCCAAAACTGTGACCGCGCCGTCGAGCACACGCAAACTGCGTTCGACTTCCGCTGTGAAATCGATGTGACCGGGGGTGTCGATAATGTTGATTTTGTGATCTTTCCAAAAACAGGTCACCGCCGCGGAAGTAATCGTGATGCCGCGTTCCTTTTCCTGCTCCATCCAGTCGGTCGTCGCTCCGCCGTCGTTACCGCGCACCGTGCCGATTTTGTGTTTCAAACCGGTGCGATACAAGATTCCTTCCGTTGTGGTGGTTTTACCCGCATCGATGTGCGCGATAATACCAATGTTTCTAAATTTTGATAGAGGTGTTTTTGCCATATAACCTTTCCATTAATTAAATTATATTAAGTTGTTCCGCGAAGTTTCGGCGCAAACCAAAAAGACCGCGCGAAAATGCTAAGTATTAGTTTAGCAGATAGACGAAGAAAACGCAACTGATTTAGCGTATTCGTCGTTCACGGCGTTGAACTATAGTTCGACCCGGAAGATTCCCTTGCGAAATGCCACTGGCATTTCTCACCCTCGCAATGACAATACCTAATAACCAAAACCCCGGAACGAATCCGGGGCTAAAGCAAGAACTAATATCTATCGTCGACCGAGTTTTCGTATTCCAATTATCGCCGTCATCACACCAACAACCGCCAGAATGGAAGTTAGTGCAATAAAGCCAGCATTGATATCACCCGTACGTGGATTATTGTCACGCGGAGTGGTTGTACCGCCGCCAGTATTACCACCGGTTTGTCCGCCGCCAGTATTACCACCAGTTTGCCCACCGCCAGTATCACCACTCTGCCCAGCCGCCGCAGCTACCGCCCCATAACCTATACTGGTCGATCGAGCTATGCCATTATTGTCAGTCACGGTTATCGTCGCCGTTCCCGCACCTCCGGCCGTTGTCGGCGTCCCCGATATCACTCCTGTCGTGGAATTGATCGACAACCCCGCCGGAAGCCCTGTTGCGCTATATGTAAACGGGTCTACACCATCAGTCACCGCAACATTAACGGGAGTTATCGCAGTCCCCACCGTCATCGCCGGAATATCGGCGCTAGCGAGCGATAATTTATAGGTATAAACTTCGCTCCCCGCCGTTTTCTCCACATCAAACAAACTAGCATTATAGGTTGGCACTGAGTCGCTAGCGTTGCCTCCATCACCATTACCAGAGAACAACATCGTCAGTACATTTACTTTAATGAGGTTAAAGTCGTTATCGGCATATACCGCTATTGAATTACTTGACTGGTGCGATGCATCGAGATAGACACTCCCAGTCGTGTTGATAGTAACATCACTGTCACCTGCGCCTAATCCAAAGGCATAATAAGTCCCCGTAGAACATGCTTCAGCTCTGACCGAAACGCTGGCGTTTTCTAGAATGTTAACATTTTTTCCGCCAATGCCCGTAGCAGCATAATCATCAATAGTAGGTACCGCTACATCAATATCGATGTTGGCATTGCCCTTGATTGTAATATCGCCATAAGTACCACCCTTGCTAGAATAAATACCCCTCGTCCCAGTACCGCCATCACTCGATACGCTAATCGCTAAACTGCCATTAGTGCTTGACGAAATAGTGATATCTTCGCCGTTGTTATTCAATATACCGTACCACTCTGTTGATACGATAGTGTTTGTGCCGATAAGAATAATGTTGAGGTCGCCAACACTAGTGTGGATGCGATCATCATTGTAATTGTGCAAGGTTAATGTGCCGGTTGCTGGGTCAAACTGAGCGGTGCAAGTCGTGCCATCCAACGTTCCTGTTGACGCTGCTACTCCTCCACAAAGATACGGGTTGCTGACGTTAAGCAATTCACCGGCATTAACAAAAACAGAAGACGCCGGTGCGGCAGATGTCGCTGTTGGCATAAAAACAGACGCCGCCAGTCCAACAACCAACGCCGCCGCTCCAAAAAACCCTAATATGCCTTTACGAGAGAGAGAGAGAGAGAGAGAGTCCGTCCTCCTTTCCGTACTTTTACTTTTGTCATCACTAACCTCCTTTAATTATTTAATCAACCTTTGATATCACAAAGTTACTATCATTATAGCACTAGCGTTTTGGGTGTCAAGGGGGTTGAGGGTTGTTTGTGGATTATTATTACCAAACTCGTTCCGACATCCATTATCTTGCGAAAAAATCGCGAATGAATTAAAATCATAGTATAACCGAAAAGGGGGTAGAAATGACAAATTACGAATTAACGGGTCCGGATAAAGGTCGAGACGGCAAGGGCGGTATTGATTGGGGCGAAATAGATGCTTTTTTGGCGCAGTATGCGCTGGCGTCGCCAAGAGAAGAGGCGATTCATCATCAACCAGAAACGAAAAACCTGATTCCGTATGAAAAAATCCAATTGGCGGGTTGCGAGCCGTTACGGTCGCGGGAAGTGGTTTTGGAAAGCGAAGGTTTGGACGCAGCGGAAATCGCGCGGATA
>WRGU01000047.1 GCA_009787015.1 Candidatus Saccharimonadota bacterium
CCCCCCCCCAGGGCGTCAAGGACTCATAATTTGCACTCCGCAAATTTGTGATATAATTGCGACAGCGGCGGGAATTGTATTATAAATCGGCGTCATTCTTAGCGTCACTTTTTGACCACTTTAACAGGGGTGGGTCAGCACCATTCTCGGCGTCATTTTGCGGTGTTTGACTATTATGGGATTTTCATGGTTAATGTTGGCGGCAGTTTGAAAAAACTCGATCAAAAATAATTTGCATTTTACGCTCTTTCTGATATAATGTATCAGTTAAATTTAAGTTTGTGGGAGGTCTGAAAAACCGATTGCACCACGAAAGGAGAAAATTATGGCAAAGACTAAACAGGAATTACTCAACGAGGCAGACAAAATGGGTCTGACATTGAGCGTCAAGAACACGGTTGCGGAGATCGAAACGGCGATCGCGGAGGCGGAAAAATCTGGCGTTAAAACGGAACATACTGAAATCGCCGAGCCGGTCGTAACAGAGGAAAAAACCGAGGAAAAAATGGAAACAACTGAAACCGATGAGCATTTTACCAAGGCAGGCAAGCACAGCCACAAAGCGGTCGAGGAAGCCGAAAAGGAAGCCGAGCGTCAGGCGCGCAAGGAAGCCGGCGACACTACGCCGCAGGACGGCAAAATCGCCAACGACACGAAAGGTCCGAAACCGGTGTGCCGCAAATTGATCGATCGCAAGGGCAAGAATTACAAGAAATTAGCGGAAAAATTGGATCGCAGCAAGACTTATTCGCTCGGCGAGGCGTTGGCACTGGCGATTGAAACTTCGCCGGTCAAGTTCGACGCGACCGTGGAAATCCATGTGCGTTTGGGTGTCGACCCGAAACAGGCCGACCAAAACGTGCGCTCGACCGTATCGTTGCCGAACGGCACAGGCAAAACCGTGCGCGTCGCTGCCTTTGTCGCAGAAGCGGATGTCGAAGCGGTCAAAAAAGCCGGTGCGGATGTCGCGGGCGAGGCTGACATTCTGAAATTGCTCGACAAGGAAGAAATTGCGTTCGACGTGTTGGTTGCAACACCGCAACTCATGCCAAAACTCGGCAAATATGCACGTTTGCTCGGACCGCGCGGTTTGATGCCAAACCCGAAAGCCGGCACAGTTTCGACCAATCCCGCCGGTGCAGTCAAAGAAGCCAAAGCCGGCAAGGTCGAATATCGCGTCGACAAACAATCGATTGTCCACCTCGGCATCGGCAAAGTTTCATTCGGCGCGGCGAAGTTGGAGCAGAACGCCAATGTTTTCATCACCAGCTTAAACAGCGCGAAACCGTCGTCAATCAAGGGGACTTACATCCTGTCGACCGCTATTTCCACGACCATGGGGCCGGGGATTAAAGTTTCGCTCTAAAAAATTTAGCGGGGCAGCCCAATGGAACACGCCACCACACCACAACCAACCGAGAGACTACGCGTCGGGTTTCCTAATATATACCGATGTTCGGGCGGGGAAAATCGGTTGGCGGCGATGTCGCGCGCGGTGTTTAATTTAGAGAATGTCGAAGCATTTACTAAAGACAGCGAAGGAAAACCCGATATCCAAATCATATTCGGTTGTTCGAACGGTGATAGGGATTTTTACCAAAAAACTCTGGCGCAATACACCGCCGGGAAAATTATCATCGCGGGTTGTGCGGCGAATTATAAACCAGATCAGATCGATTGGGACGAAATCAAACCGGACGGCGCAAAAATCATTGTCGCGCGCCAACAGGACGGCGAGAGTCAAACCGTTGCGGTATTGCGCGCATTGGGGCATGCGCCCGACCAGGATGAATATCAGGATCTGGTCGTGACTGATCTCCTGCACGAAAAGTCATTCGACACTCAACTGCTGGCTGTCGGAGTAGGCTGTCCAAATGCTTGTAAATATTGCACTCGACGCAACAGATTGAACGAACCGGTCAAAAGTGTACCGTTCGATAGGACGGTCGCCTGTATTGACCGAGTCCAACGGCGCGGCACGCGAAATTTAATAATTGAGGGTACGAACACGGCGGTTTATGGCATGGATTACGGGGAAAGTTGGCTCGCACCGCTAATCCAAAACATCGAGGATCGCGGTCATTTCGATTCGATGGGGATCGCCGAAATCGCACCGCAAAATATCACGCCCGAACTGATTGCAAAAATCAATGCATCGCGCGCCGTGTCCAATATTCGTATTGTGGTTGATCATACTGACGACAATGTGTTGCGGCGCATGAATCGGACAACCGCGAGCGAGGTCGAAAAGATTTATCAACAAATCGATCCTCAAAAAGCCGTTTCGTCGTTTTTGATCGCCGGTATGCCAGGCGAACCGACTGATCGCGCATATTACGAACGTATGCGCGAATATCTGTTGCGCAACCGACTGTTTATCGACAACATCAATCCTTTCATGCCCGTTCCCGAGGTTGAGGATATGATACCGGATTTTCTGTCGCTGTTTCAGCGACACCGCGCATTTCACCGCACCGTCGCGATTGCCGAACAAACTAATCGGATCTTACTAAAATCCACTTATGAGGGTAAATTTATGACCGCCCGTATCAACGGGATTGATGATCAGGTTGGCAGTCGCAAAGATGCACGTTTTGCGACCATAAATCTGTTCGGTTATAATGCGCTCGCGATGGCGGGGCTCAAACCGGATTCGGAATTACAGGTCGGTGACGCGGTGGATATACAGGTCGGACAATTACAACCGCACAGAATATTAAGCCGAAAAACTGGCGTTCCAAAAATGTGTCCCGGATTTTTCGTTCGACAACTCGAACCATCCGATCGCCGTCCATCGCATAAAAAATACGATTCGCACGAAGAAATGCTAGCGGACGCGCAGTAGTTGCATCAAAGACTGTCTTTGATACAAGCGTAGTTTGCGCCGAACAGGGATTTTTGATATAATTTTGTGAGTAAAGGAGGGATATATGAGCCAAGATATTTCAGACGACACGAATCAGAACGTACCTGTTGACGCTTACTATGGCGAAGACGACAGCGATGACGAATTGGATTTGAGTTTTCTCGATGAAGAAAAATAGTTCTAGTCCCGTGCGGGTGGCGTTGGTCGTACCGCACATTTTTATCAATCGGGATATTTTGTCGCATGTGATTTTTTCCCCCGGGCGGTTGGCGCTCGATTTGGCGGCGGGATTGGGCGATTTTGGCGTTGATGTGACATTATGCACACCCGGCGCGGCGGAAGCTTCCGTGCAAAATCTCACGGCGGATATGTCGTATTTCGATAAGGAACTGGCGAGGCGAGGCTATGGTTATCTGGAACTGCTAAAAAAACATCCGGCGGTCTTTGTTGCATTGGCGCGCCAAGTCCAAGCCGAACTGATCGCCGATGTGTATGCGCGCGCGAACGCGGACAAATTTGACATCGTGCATGTCTACACCAACGAGGAAGACATCGCACTGCAATTCGCGCGACTATGTCAAAAACCGGTGTTGTTCACACATCACGATCCGTTTAATTTTCTGATCAAGTATAAAAGTCTCATGCCAAAATATAAAAACCTGAATTGGTTGTCGATTTCGACGAATCAACGGCGCGGCATGCCGGATGGTACAAATTGGGTCGCGAATATTTATCACGGAATCGACATGGAAAAATACACGCCGCGTTACGATGGATCGAGCGATTATTTCGCATATATCGGACGCATTATCGAACCGAAAGGCGTGCATCTCGCGATCGACGCCGTGAATTTATATAACGAACAAAATCCCGACGCGCCGATGAAATTAAAACTCGCCGGCAAGCATTACAGCGGCGTCAGCAAGGACGAATATTGGACAAAGGTCATCGAACCGCGCCTGGGCGGGGCAATTGAATATGCGGGGCATTTGAAGGGCGAAGACTTGGGGAAATTTTTGCGCGAAGCGAAGGCGTTGATCGTGCCGTCGATTTTCGCAGAACCCTTCGGCATGGTGACATTAGAGGCAATGGCGAGCGGCACACCCGTAATCGGTTCACGCGCCGGCGCAACACCCGAAATTATCATTGACGGTCAAAATGGTTTCCTCGTCGACACGCCCGCCGAAATCGCCACCGCCATGTCGCGCGTTAACGAAATCGACCGCCGCGCCTGCCGCCGTCATGTCGAACAAAATTTCAGTTTAGAAAAAATGGTGCGGGAGCATGCGGAGGTTTATCAAAAAACTTGCGGTGGGTAATTTCAGATTTTAGACACTACATATAGCGTAGGTGTGGGTAATCTGGAAAAGTGGACACTACATGTAGTGTGTCGGTGGGTAATTAAACAATCTCAATAGAAATTTTCGTCTGCTACAAAGACAGTCTTTGCAGCAGACGTTTTACTTGTGGTGGGTAATTACACAATCACGATCGGAACTTTAATCGCAGGGTGGGATTCGTAACCCACGAGTTCGAAATCGTCGAATTTGAAATCATCAATGGTTTTTTGGTTGCCGTGCAACACTAATTTCGGGAAGGGGAGGGGTTTGCGTTGCAATTGTTCCTTTGCGGCGTCGATTTGGTTGCTATAGAGGTGAGCGTCGCCGATCGAAATCACGAATTCGCGCGCTTCTAGTCCGGTAAGTTTCGCGATCATGAGCAGTAGTTCCGAATACTGCGCGATATTGAACGGCAAGCCGAGAAAAACGTCGCTGGAGCGTTGATAGAGTTGCATGTATAATTTACCCTTGATAACATCCAACTGAAACATGGTGTGACACGGCGGCAACCGCATTTCGTCGAGTTCGCCGGCGTTCCAACCGCTGACGATGATGGCTTTGCTGTTGGGATTGTTTTTGACTTCGTCGATTGCCCATTGCAATTGATCGAATTCTGTGCCGTCAGGCTTGCGCCAATGCCGCCATTGCACGCCGTAAATGCGCCCTAATGTGCCTTCCTTGACCGCATTCGCGTCCTGAAAACCGTCCCAAATTTTCACCCCGTTGGCATTCAGATATTCCGGCGTTTGGCATTTGCCCGAAATAAACCACAACATTTCGTGGGTCAGCGATTTATAAGCGGTTTTTTTGGTCGTGAGCAGCGGAAAACCAAAACGCATATCAAACCGCAGTTGCGCGCCGAATACCGATTTAATCGGGCAACTGCCGCGCGTCTGTTTGGTCTTGCCGTCTTTCAAAATCCGCGCTAATAATTTCAAATATTGATATTCGGGGTGAATGCGTTTTTCGTCGCTCATTTGACCTCCTTAACTCTAGTTACTTTGACGCCATTTCCGCGCAGCATGTCCAGCGCCGCTTTGTCCCACCATTCGTAAAGATAATATAGTTCGCTAATACCGGTTTTCGCGATTTCCGTCGCGCATTTGATGCAGGGCGACATCGTTATTAGCAACGTCGAACCACATAGATCCACGCCGTTTTTCGCGGCGACGGCGATGGCGCTGACTTCGGCATGAATGACCTCTGGGCGCGTGACCAATTTGCCGTCGATTTCGTCCTCCATTGGCGCGCCGGTCGGGTTGTGATTGATGCCGCTCGAAATGATTGCGCCGTTTTTAATGAAAAAGCACGACACCCCGCCCAGTTGCGCTTTGGGAACTTTCGCCAACTTTTTTAACGGTGCGATTAAATCGTCAATCTTCATATTTTTCCTCAAATCTTTTGCTCAATTTCGCGATTTTATCAGATTTATCCTTATATAATTTGGCGTTTTCGAGCGGGGTATTTTTCAGTTTGCGGTAATTCCAAACACAGAGATTCGGATCATCAAACGGAATACAGTGAAAATGCAGGTGCTCCACGGTACTTTGCGCGTCCACGCCGTCTTTCTGAACGATTTGCATACCTTTGATATTGTGAGTTTCGCGGATGATTTTTTTGGCGAGATACATGAATTTACGGATTGTTTCCCATTCCGCTGCCGTGAGATCTTTCACGGAACGAATGTGGCGGCGGGGGACGATCATAATCTGACCATCAACATAGGCGTACAACGACACGGTCATGACGATGCCGTTTTCTTCATAGAAAATATATTTGTCGCGCATATCGCAAAAAACACATTTTCCAACGGTCTGCCAAATGCCGTCATACCAGCCCTCGGCGCGGGCATCGCGATACATGATTTGTTTTTCGGCGTCGGTCATTTTTCTTTGAGCGGTTCCTTTCGGTACTGCATAAAATCCTTTAATATGTCGGACAGCGAACCGCCGATGGCGCGTTGCATGATTTGCGTGGTCGAAATCGTGGTGGATTGACGGTCGACAACTTGAACTTCACCACCGTATTTGGTGACAGTTTTGTATTCTTTGGAATTCTTGTAATCGGACGCCCAATCTTCCTTGACCGTCACATAAACGTCGGGTTTTAGGAGTCCGAGCGACGGTTGGCAACTCGGTTCGGGAACAATCGTCACGAAATCGACGCAGCGCAAATACGTCAAAACTTCGGCGCGAATTTTTTCACCGAGAATCGGTTTGTTCGGACCTTTGACGCGCGAAATGGCGCTATCGCCGACCACGCCGACTACCAAAATATCACCCTGTTTTTTTGCTTCTTCTAGGTACCGACATTGACCAACATGCATCAAATCCCACGAACCGGCGGTGAAAACGATTTTTTTACCGCGCGCGCGCAACTGATCGCCCAACTCCATCAAATCACTCTGGGAAATTAAATGTTTTTTCCAACTTGACATATTACTCCTCACTTTTACTGCACATATTGTATCATATTTTTTTGAATCAACATATTGCGCGTTAATCGAAAATGATGATTTTCGTGCAAAAATTCGTATGGATTGTGACGCAAAAATTTATAAAAATCATAAATCAGGAAAAATTTTACCAAGCCCCAAAACAGCGGCGTCAGTTCGGGCGAGGACAGGTTAATTCGGTTCTTGCCGCGTTTATTGTAACCGGAACTGATTAAATACTTAAAAATTTTATCAGGATTTTTCCGCGCGCAATCGATAGTTAGGAACGCGTAAGTTCGCGCCAAATCCAAAACCGCCGGACCACGCGCCGCTTTTTCAAAATCGATCAGACCGGTCAAAGTGACGTTGTCGATTCGCCAAAACGAATTTGCAGGAAGACTGTCTTCCCGCAAATATAGCACATTTCCGCGCACTAAATCCAAATGAAGTGGAATTTGGTGCGGTAATTTCGCGGCGCGAGTCAAAGTATTTTCCAAATTCTCGAATATTTTCGAATCGATCGATAAATGCAGTTTCCGATGCATCGCATTTTGAACATTCTGATCCGAAAAATAATTTTGCATGGATTTTAGTTGATTTTGACATTGATTCAGCGCGTCCGGCAAATCGCCATCGAAATCCGCCGCCGCGTGATGCAAATCACTCATCGCCCAACCTAATAATTTGATGCGTTTTTTCGTGTAATCCTCCCACGGAATCGTTGCGCCAGGCAAATATTTGTAAATCCGCGCGTAACGAATCCGCCCCGACGACGCACCAACGAGTTTCAGAGTTCGCGTGTCAAAACGTTCGCGCACCGGCAAACCGTACGCCGCAACATGATCAGAAACCGCATCCGCCGCATTGATGCGCGATAAAATATCAGGTTCAGACTTAAAAAATATCAGGTTCAAATCGCCCGCGTCGCGCGTTTCGATGCGATATGATTTGTTACGATAACCCGATTTCTCCCCGTGGATTTTAGCCCACGACACGCCGTAAAAGTTTAGGGCGCGTTCAATAATTTCATTATTCATCGGCGCTCGTACTCGACGAAATCGGCGTCGAGTTGATTTTTTTCGTCTTTCGGTATGGATTCTCGCGACACTTCGCGCCATTTTTTCGGATCAATTGCAGGGAAAAAGGCGTCGCCCTCGAATTCTTCGTGAATCTCGGTGGCGTAAATTTTATCGGCTAAATCCTGATCCATAATCTGTTTATATACAAATGCGCCGCCGCCAATAAAGACCAAATCGCCCCGAACCAAATCAAAAGCTTCCTGTAAACTATGCGCCACATCTATGCCTTTTTCGTCCAAATCCACCTCGGATAACACAATATTTTGACGATTCGGCAACGGTCTGAAATTGTCGGGCAAACTATAAAAAGTTTTTAAACCCATAATTACAGCGTTTCCCGTCGTTAATTTCACAAAATTTCGCATATCCGCGGAAATTTTGCCCATCCACGGAATTTTACCTTTATTACCGATGACCCCGTTCTTGGCGAATGCTACAATAATCGCTGTCTTCATGCAAATATTGTATCACACTATTTTTTGTCGCATACTTGTTTGACGATTTCGCCAATCGGGGTAGAGTCGTAATCTTCGACGTAATTTCCGCTCGTATAACCTTCGTCGTATTCCAGTTTATGACTATATCCTTCCGTGATCGCACCCCTTTGCATTCGGATGGCGCAACGGCTGATATTGGATTGCCTGTCGCCATCCGCCCACAGCACCTGGGTCGGGGCGACATGGACTTTTTCCCCCACATTATGCAATATACCATCAGTATAGACCAGGGGAATACCGATATTCAGGGGGTGCTGCAACCAATGCAAAATACCATATTGTTCATCTGTTTCAGTCTCTTGCACGCGCAATCCTTTGCGACCGAATTTCCGGTTGATTGCTTCGATCGTAAATCCCGCAACCATCGCACACTCGAATTGCAAGATCTGCAACTTCTTCTCGTGTTCCAATATTTCCTCGTAGGACAGTTGATTCGGCAGGTCAGAAGCCGGCAAACAAGGCGAGTTGGAAAAAGGCGTAATACCATAAACCAAACCATGGTTTTTCATGACATATTTTGACGTCGCTTCATCATCCGCGTCGGTCGTACCAGGCAGACCGGCGATCAACGACGTTGACCACACGAATTGGGATTTCCTCTTGCGAATTTGTTTTAGCGCATCCTCGAGTTTGTCAAGCGTCCCTGGGCGACCAATTTCCGCCGCTTGACGCTCGCTGCCGGTTTCGATGGTCGAATGCATGCCGGTGATGGTGTTGGAATCCCTAATCGCTTTAACCAACTCCGGATAAAGGGTTTGCGGTGCGACAGAGAATAACGAAACTTGTTCAAAACCCAACTTATCCACCTCCTCAACCAATTTGTGCAAACAACGCTCGCCGTTGTCCTTGTATAGCCCGAGGCTCTGCCCGAACAACCGCAATGCCGTGATTTCCGGATGCGTCTCTCTTAATTCCTTTAGTTCGGCGACAGCGCGCTCCAGTGGCACACTGATCGATTTTGAGCTTTCCTTTTTGAGGTAATTATTACAACAATACGTACAGCACATATCGCAACCAGTTTGCACGATGAAATCTGCTTTGAGTCTGCTAGTATCCTGTTCATGAAAATACCCAAACGGATCAAGTTCGGTAACCGGTTCGCTTGATTCCGGAAAAACCGTGTGCATCAATGTCGCGCATTCAGTATCGCCGCTAGCGAGAACGATTTCGGTGCCCTCCGGAACACCGGCATCCTTGCAGAAAGGTTGGTAAAAGTTTTCGCCGTCTTCGGTGTCATCTATCGCGCCAGGAATACCGAGAAAGATAACACTTTCTGGCAACCCCCCCCCAGATTCCCGCAGAATTTCGTACGCCTTTCGGAGATCATCATTCGCGATAGTGATATTATTCGGCGTCAAAAAAGATTTTGAAACAATCAGATGATTAATGTGCGTCCCAGCAGGCGGCAAATTATTGCCATAACGTTCAGGCATCGTGTATAAAACGGCGCCGCGCACCGCCAACTCGCGCATCTCTCTAATCGATTTATTGCGATGGTGCGGCGCACCTTCATTCGCACCAACCACCAAAATATTCGGCTTTTCCATGATTTAGCACAATTATACACGATGCTCGCTATTTTGTCAATGTTTTTGATAAAAAGTATTGACTTTTTTACACAAGTGTGATACAATGGTAGTATAATGGAGCAAAATTTACATAAATTCAACGATTATCAGCCCTATCCCCATATAAAGATATCCGATGAAGCGCAAGCGGCAGTTGATCATTTCCAATCGCGCATCAAAGTTGGTCACGACAGAGAACGAATCGCTGCGGAAAATCACGATACCGAACAAACAATGATGCTATTTCGTGATTTTTGCGGTGGAGATTTTCCCGATAACAGCCCCGTTTACGACGCCATAGCGCTAGTCGACATTCACAAAGGTTTGCAGGAGCGCCTTCGTGAACGGATTGCGCATAGGGCGTTAAATGGTTACATCAAACCCGACGAACGCACCGAATACGTGTTTGGGCTACTCGATGATTGCGGCAAAGTCGACGATTTTTGGCAAAAACAATCCAGTATTTCGATAGAGGATATGTGCAATTTGCTCGGCACGGTCGATTTAGAAGCCATTCCGATCCTGGGCGCCAAAAGTTTAGCATTTATGTGTAACCGTATGCCATTGCGCGGTAACGATATTCAGGAGGTTAGTAATTCGCCGGAAATGCAAAACCAGATGGCACTCGCACAAACTTTACTGGCACCAGCGTGTGAACTGATTGGTTATGATGGTTTGGCGATGGCGCTGCAAAGCGTTGTCAGCCAAGCGGCAATGCGACGCGATCGCCAAACTTATTTTATTGACAAAGCGAGAGAGGTCCTCGACCAATTACCCCCCCCCGAAGAATTACAAGAAGACATTACGCGTGTCATCGGTGGTCTATTAGATCATGATTCCATCAACGCCGAATCGTTCCAGGGCGGCGAGCGACACGGTATTTTGTTCGGTGAAGGATTATGGGATCGCGGCAACGACTTGCCGGACGGACGTTTTGTCTATCGTCGGAAATCGACCGGATCGATCGCGACGAAAGTTCAGGATGATTATCGAAAGTATGGTCGCATTGAAACTCCGCGCGACATCGTCGGCATCACAATCATCGCCCAGGACGACAAAGAGCGATTGCGAATCTTCGGTCAAATGATCACAAATGCTGGTCGGGTTGATGATCAGAAGATAGGCAGCGCCAAAATCATCGGTTCATCCGATTTTATTGAACAAATGATTTCCGGAATTTCTGGAACATATGATGAAAATGCCGCAAAATTAGAAGCCCCCGTCGAACGAAATAATGGCTACCAAACTGCGAAAGTCTACATCAGGCGCAAAAACACCCCGTTCGAGATCCAAGTCACTACACGGCAGGAACGCGATATGAATCGTTACGGCAGAACTGCGCATATTTTGTACAAAAAACCGAAACGGGGCGATAGTGCGGAATCTGGCGATCAAATCGACGAAAAAATCCTGGAATTTATGGCGGATATTCATGATCGTCGCGAACATATCGGCGAAGCAGAACTCCGTCCGACCACTATTAACGCCAGTCGAATCCTAATCAGACAGTTGTCACGCGTTGGTCATTATTAAAAAACTTGCATGAATCGCGATTTTTTGGTAAAATAGTAAGAGCGTTATCAAAGACAGCGACTGAGATTTAGAATTTCTTAATTTGTCGCCGAGATAAAATTCTTCTTTTGATGACGAGAAAAGCCTTAACAATTCGGGTTATTAAACAGATGAGTTGTCCAAAACTGAATTTTGTTTCAGACCCATAATCCACAAAAATGTCATACGCTGGCAAGCCGGCAGAACCGTCCTTACGGACGAACCTGTCGGTTGCGTCAGGAATATACATTTTTGCGAATTAAGGTGTAAAGTCTTCACCAAAATTAGTTTTGAACAACAAATATAAATTAAACCAAAGGAGATTTATGGCAATATCACGCGATAAAAAGCAAACTTTGGTTAAGGAGCTAGTAGATTTGCTCTCGACAGCGAAAATGACGGTTTTCGCGCAGTATAACGGTATCGATGTGGCTTCGTTGCAGAAGTTGCGCCGTGCCGCGCGCGAACAGGGCGTCACCATCAAGGTTGTCAAAAACCGTTTGGTGCGCGTCGCCACCGGTCAGGTCGACACGTTGAAAAATGTCGAAACTGGCACACTGAAAGGGCAGTTGCTCTATGCGATTTCGTCCGACGACGAAGTCGCTCCGGCGCAAGTCTTGGATAAATTCGCGAAAGATCACCCCCAGCTCGTCTTTGTCGGCGGGTTCAGTGGTGAAGGCGCGAATTTGAGCAACGCGGAAGTTGGCAACTTGGCAAAACTGCCGAGTAAAAACCAACTCATCGCCGAGGTCGTGGCGCAACTTTTGTCGCCGGTTCACGACGTTACCAACGCTCTCGCGGGCAATTTGCACGGCTTGTTGGACGGGCTGATGGATTATAGCTGTCGCGACGCCGTGCCTGACTGCATACGTTGAAAGCTCCTGCTGCGTAATTCGTGGCAAAGTTTGCTTAAAAATTTAAGTTTTAGAAAGAGTTAAATATGAATGAAAGTTTTAAACAGAAAATTCAAGAATCTGGGCTAACACTTGAACAAACTCTATTTTGTGCCTATTGTGCGGAAAGTGGATATTGGGACAATGGTCTACCGACATATCTGAAAGATTATAACTGTAATAAAGATCAATGCGGGGAGAAGTATTCGCCTGAACAACAGGCGGGTTGCATGGCGCTCAATCTGAGCTTTCGACGAGAACTCAAACAGGTTTCACTGGGCACATTAAAACAACAGGTTAACGAATGTTTTAATAATATGTAAAGGAGAAAATCATGGCAGATGTTAAAAAACTGGCGGAAGAACTGACAAAATTGACAGTTTTGGAAGTCAACGAATTAAAAAATGTTTTGAAAGATGAATATGGTATCGAGCCGGCAGCAGCGGCGGTCGCAGTTGCGGCAGGTCCAGCGGCGGGTGGCGAAGCGGCGGCGGACGAAAAGACTGAATTCACGGTCAAATTGAACGATGCTGGCGCGCAAAAAGTCGCGGTCATCAAGGCAGTCAAGGAATTGACCGGTCTCGGTCTCGGCGAAGCGAAAGCCTTGGTCGACAACGCCCCGAGCGTGATCAAGGAAAAAGTCGGCAAAGACGACGCCGAAGCCGCCAAAAAGGCTTTGGAAGAAGCCGGTGCAACCGTCGAATTAGCGTAATGCAACATATTGTCATGCTGAACTCGTTTCAGCATCCAGCAATAACGACTAGATTCCGGATCAAGTCCGGAATGACAAGTTTTACACGATTATAACCCGAATTTGTTATATCAAAAATCCCCGCACCGGCGGGGATTTTTAAATGTCAATTATTCATTACCAATCGGACGCATCTTCATCCATTAATCTGGCAAAGTCATGGGACGCCGCATTTTCCATGACTTCGGCGCATTGCGGCGCGACGTCACTGTTAATGTGTCGCAACAGTGCGCCACCGATAGCCTCCGCCTCTGGATTCCCGTTAACTTTTTGAACTATATCTAATAATCCTTGATATATCTTCGCCAATTCACAGGGATGTTCGCAATCTACTATATTGCAATCACCATCACCATCAATATTTTCACAATGAAAAGGTGCGTATTCGCTCATACTATCTCCTTACTTTAATAATTAAGAATTATTGTATCACAAACACACTGAGATTGCAAGTTGATAGTTTTTTATATCAATATTACAACGTTTTTGACGCGACTACTGGAAAGCTTGTGGAAAAAATGTACTTGACTCGCGAAGCAAAAGGGTGTATAATGCGAGTTGAGATAGGAATTAATAATACAGACAGAAAGCGAGATAAGTCTGATGGATAGTAGCGAGATCACATTACAAGAAAAGCAAGTTAAGCGCCTGCGCGCACTGTTGAGCGACGCGGAAACTAATTTGGCGGCGGCAAAAGAATTACTTCTAAGCATCGCCGGCGACGACGAATTACCAAAACGCGCACCCGAGGAAATCGCCGGAAAAGTCATTGAGGGCATTTTCGACGGTCAAACCATGCACGACCAAAACGGCAAATCCTACCCGGTGCCGGCAAATTACGCGTCCAAATCCAAATTGGTTGAGGGCGACGTTTTGAAATTGACGATCGCGGACGATGGTTCGTTCATTTACAAACAAATCGGACCGGTCGCACGCCGACAATTAATCGGCACGCTCGTCCAACACGACGGCGCATACTATGTCGAGGCGAGCGGCAAAGAATTCCGCGTTTTACTCGCGTCGGTCACGTTCTTCCGCGCCCACGTTGGCGACCAAGTCTCCATCATCATCCCCGAGGACAACCGCGACGCCGAATGGGCAGCCGTCGAAGCAACACTGTAAAAACTAAACTAGGGAGGGCAAAATGCAACCAAACCAAAATCAATTTTCAAATCAAGCGCCACAGCCACAATCCGCGCCCGATGATAAAAAGTTATTTATTTTGATTGGCGTAATTATCGGCGGGTTGTTGTTGATTTTTGTTGTTTTGTTGGTTATCGTTATGGCGTCGAAGTCAGACACGACAGATAGCGCAATGACTAACACTAACAACAATCAAAATCCCACGAATTCGCTCGAGGCGTTGCAACGCAACCAACGCAATGATGCACGAAAACGTGATGTGTCGAGCGTAGTGCAAGCAGTTACGGTGTACGCGTCGAACAACCCTGCGCCATTGAACGAAATCAAGGACGGTGTCGTCTATAAAGACGATAAATCGTCAGGGAGTTTCGAGGGTTATTTGGATCAGTTGTCAAAAAATACCGAGATTGTTCGGATTACTAGCGATTACGACGAAGTTGATAATCTCGACCTTGGTCGGATTATCGTGTTGACGGGTTATAAGTGCGATTCCTCGACATCTGCGATGCCAGTTTTAGGTAGTAAGCACACAGCAGCAGTGATCACAAAACTCGAACCGGACCAACTTTATTGCCAGAGCGCATCGTAAATCAGTGGCGCGAACCATAGTCATTGCGAATTGACAAAGCCAATGAAGCAATCTCGCATACTTTGCCATAGATTGCTTCGCCGCTAAAGCGGCTCGCAACGACAAAACTGCGACATTGTCACCGACATTTTGGCGCGTTGGGACAGCACTATAATTCGTTTAATTCGTAGTGTTGGCAAGGATCATCAGACCCTAGCGCTTCGCACATTAGAAAACATATTCCCGGGAGAACAAGTTTGCATTTTTCCGACGCGGTCAGAAATTCTTTGGCTTTTTTGTCCAATCTGTCGTGACACTGGGTTTGATCGGAGAATCGACAATTTTCGGATTTATCGCAGAAAACAAATAGGTCGCGCGTCTCGTAAAAAGGGCAGACCGTGGGGTGCATTGTGCCGGTGGCGTTGTCTATCATCTTGAATTCAGTTTCTTCGACCATTGTTTTGATCGTGTCTTTCATCTCAGTCATGGTATCATAACACTCGGGCGTTCCAGCATTCATGCAACGCTCATATCCTGAACATTTCATCAAAAAATTACTCATCTAAATCGCCCACAGCATCGCTAGCCTTTTTGCAATAAAATTCTGCCATAAAACACTCCTTTCACATTTATGCGACAGTTATATCATACATATTAGAATTTTTCAATATCTTCTAAAAATTAAATTTCTGGTACAATATTTAGTATGAGTGAGAGGGGAAAATCCGCACAGGCCCGTTTAGCGTTGTATCGCAAATACCGGTCGCGGAATTTGGATGAAATTATCGGTCAACCGCAGGTGACGGATATTTTGAAATCTGTTGCGAAGAGCGGAAAATTCGCGCATGCGTATTTGTTCACTGGTCAACGTGGCACAGGCAAGACTTCTGTGGCGCGGATTTTGGCGCATTTGATCAACGGTACGGAATATGGCACGCCCGACATTGATATTATCGAAATCGACGCCGCGTCCAATAACGGCGTGGACGACGTGCGGGAATTGCGCGACAACGTAAATCTCGCACCGATGCACGCGCCCCGAAAAATTTACATCATCGACGAAGTCCACATGTTGTCTAGCGCGGCGTTTAACGCATTGCTTAAAACCATCGAGGAGCCGCCGGCACATGTCGTGTTCATTTTGGCAACAACCGAAATCCACAAAATGCCGGCGACGATTTTGAGCCGCGTCCAGCGTTTTCATTTCCGCCCGGTCGCGCCCGAAATTGTAGCGGGGCATTTGCGCAATATTTCTGATCAGGAAAAAATCGACGTTGATGACGACGCGTTACTATTGATCGCCGAACGCGGCGGCGGCAGCTTCCGCGATTCGATCACATTATTGGATCAGTTGAGCGGCTCGGCGGAGAAAATCACACACGAAAAAGTCGAGGAAATTTTAGGTCTCGCGCCAGAATCCGCGATCGACGCAATCGTCGACGCGGTGGTTGGGCATGATGCCGCGAGCGTGATTTCGATGTCGGCAAACTTGCATAGCGACGGCATTCCACCGGAAATCGTCGTCGACCAGTTGATTAAAAAACTGTCCGCCGTCGCTGTGACGAGACCGCGTTTGTATGATTTGGTTGAAAAATTGCTAGACGTCACAAAATCCACCGCCCCCGACATCAAACTCCTCGCGATTCTGGTCGGATTCGCCGCAAAGGGGAGCGCTGTAGCCACACCTATCACAATGAAAGCGAACGTAGTTAAGACAAAGATCGACAAAGATAGCGGAGCCGCAACTACTTCTCGCGCAGGCTCTGGCGTTACGACGCCAGCGGCAATGACCGAGCCCCGTAACGACGGGCGCGAGGGAGTGGTGCGCAAAAGTAGTGAGGCAGAAGCGGTCGATGACAATACAACTGGACCCCGGATCGAGTCTGGGGTGACAAGTAGCGATGCGCCCGCTGAAATCACTTGGTCGGATATTTTGAGTGAAGTTAAAAATCTTGATGCGCCGGCGGTGTTGTCGACTTTGCGGTTCGCGAGTTTCGATTACGCGGACGGCGTATTGACGCTATACTTTGATAAAACTTTTCACCGCAAAAATGCCGAGAAAGCGAATTTTCGCGATGCGCTGAACACGGCTTTTCAAAATCTGTATAAATCCGTGCCGCAAATCACCGTCGCCAAAATTGCCAAACCAGCATCAGAAAGTGAAGATTCGGATATCGCTCAGATTGCTGCTATAATGGGCGGAGGAGAAATACTGAGTCAAAGGGAAGAATTGGAGGGTTAAATGGCAAAACATAGTTCAAGCAGCGCGGATTTAGCCGGCGAAAAGAAAGTTGATCAACCGATCGTGGATGCGGTGCAGCAAGATCCTGTTATTCCGCACGCAGTTGCGGAATCCAGTGAAAAAATAGATTCCCGGGACAAGCCCGAGAATGACGCTGCCGTTTTTTCTGGCGGTAAAATTCCGCCCCAAAATATTGATGCGGAGATGTCGCTATTGGGTGCGGTGTTGATTGATGAGGAAGTGCTCGTCGATATCGCCGACAAAATCCATGCGAATGATTTTTACGATCCGCGCCATGAACGAATTTTTGCCGCGATGCTGCGCCTGTACGAAAAGCACATGCCGGTGGATTTATTGACTTTAACGGACGAACTCAAAAAAACTGACGATATTAAAACCGTGGGTGGGGCAGCATATCTTTCCGAACTCACGAATTATGTGCCGAGTTCAGCACACGCCACATCGTACGCGGGCATTACAACCAACGCCGCCACGCGCCGCCGCCTTGCCAAAGCCGGTTCGACGATCAGCGAGATGGCGTTCGATTCTAAGGACGACATCAAGGAAATCCTGGCGAACGCCGAATCTACCTTGTATAAGGTCAGCGAGAATTCTGAAAAATCCGAACTGGTTACGATTGAATCGATTTTAACGGAATCATTCGACCGTATGGAGGAGTTGCACCGCGACAAGGGTAAATTACGCGGTATCAAAACCGGTTTTCGCGATCTCGATAAATTGACCGCGGGACTGCAAAAATCCGATTTGATCGTTCTTGCGGCACGACCGGCGATGGGTAAGTCGACTTTCGCACAAAACTTGGCGTTCAATGTCGCGAGCAAGGAGAACAAAGCGGTGCTGATCTTTAACCTCGAAATGAGCAACAGCCAGGTCGTCGATCGCATGTTGGCGGAAGCATCTGGCGTCGATTCGTGGAATATTCGCACCGGTCAGTTGAGTGACGAGGATTTCGCCAAGATTTCCGAGGCGATGGGGGAGATGGCGGAAGCACCAATTTTCTTTGACGACACGCCGGGACTATCCGTCCTCGAAATGCGCACAAAAGCCCGCCGACAAGCGCACAAAACGCCTCTGGGACTGATTATCGTGGATTATTTGCAGTTAATGCAGGGTGGCGGTAAATACAGTGACAACCGCGTACAGGAAGTTTCGGAAATTTCGCGCGGATTGAAATTGCTCGCGCGTGAACTCGACGTGCCGGTCATCGCACTGTCCCAGTTATCACGTACCGTGGAATCCCGCAATCCGCAAATCCCAATGCTGTCCGACCTCCGCGAATCAGGATCGATCGAGCAAGACGCCGACATCGTCATGTTCCTCTATCGCGAAGATTATTACAATCCCGACACCGAACGCCAACATTTAACGGATCTGCTCATCGCAAAACACCGCAACGGTCCAACCGGCAAAGTCGAACTTTACTTCCACCCGGAACGGCTGAAATTTATGACGTTGGACAAGAGAGCGTAACCCCCCTATTGTCATTTCGAGCGAAGCCGAGAAATCTTTCGGGAGATCCCTCGACTACGCTCGGGATGACATTTTCTACTTATACACCCTTAACAAAACCGCGTCTTTTGCATGCGAGTTCGTGACGATTTTGATCGGAATCGCTTTTTCGGGAATTTTGCTATCTGTTTTTGCTGAATTTAGGACGATATTGACACCGCTAGCAGCCACCTTTTCCGATACCTTGATTTTCGGAAAATCGTGCGTCAGGTTCAAATAAAAATCTTTTCGCTTCGCCGGAACGACCAACGTTGCGCCGTTTTTGTATTCACCAACAACCGAGCGCGCCGCATCGAATTCCTGATCGTAATTGTAAATTGCCGCCGCATCATGTATATTCGTCGCCACATAATGCCGCACCGTGGCATAACCATTCAAAAACACCATGATGATAATTAGCACCGACGCCAGAACGTGCGGATAAGGATTTTTCGGAAACAGCCCGTTCCATTCGTCAATCAAAGTATATATACCGATCACCGCAAACAAACAAAGTGGCACGAACAGCATGAACGTCCAAGCGGGTTGCAAAACCGCCAGCGCTGCGGTTAATATCAGCAACGACAAAGTCAAATGCGACCGCGCCGACAGAAAATGTTGGATGCTCCTAACTATGCCGATAATCGCGATTATCAGAAATACTGCGCTCACAATCGGCGTAATCATACCGCCCGCAAAACCAGTTTTGACCCCGCTCAATGCAATGCCGAGTTCCGCAAAATTGCCGACCGCCCAATGACCATCGAACAATAATCCGCCAACAACCGTAGACGCATCAAAAAACAATCCAGCGATCAACGGCGACAACAAAATCGTCCCGACCACAGCGGCGATTATCAGATTTGTAAGTTTAGAACTCATAATCGTCAAACGTGTTTTCGGATGCAAAAACCCAACAATAACCAGGGTCGCCAAAATATACAACCCGCCAGGCTGATAAATCAGCGCGCTCAATGCCGCGCAAACACCGATTTTTGCGAAGCTTTTACGAATATTCGATTTACATTGCACCGCAAAAACCGCGGCGAACAGCGCCGCCACCATCAAAAACACCGTCATCGCCGAGCCGTCGCCATTGCGCGTCAAACTCAGCAACAGTACCGACGGTACAATCAAAAATCCGCTGACGATCGCGATGTTTTTTTTGAACAACCTGCACGCAATCGTGACCAAACCCGCAACCGACAAAATCATCAAGATTACAGCAGGCAATCGGAACGCAAAAGTACTGAACCCGAAAATCTTGATGTAAATCGTTTGCACCAAGACCCACGGCAGCCCGATTAAACATGAAATATGATCCGGAAACGATGAGAAAAAATCGGACAGGGAAAAATGTCCCGACACCGTCGCCGCGGTTATTTCGCCAGCGGACAGCCCATTCGGCATATCCCAAAACCTATAAACCGCCAAGATCACCGTCAAAATACCGAGCACGCCAAATCCAACAAGATGTCGATAGTTATACAACGTAATCTTGCGCCACAGATCATTTTTCATTGCTGACTATTATACCACATTTTGCGCTTATGCGCTTAGGTGTTTAATGTTTCATGCGCTCGGATACACTCTAAACCTTGTCGCGCAATTTCATCTATCTGTACATCAAATTTAGTCGTGTTCGGAACGGTGTTGCCACCCATGTCTTCCACTAATTTCTGTCGTAATGGTTCTTGTTTGTTAATCACGCATCTATCTGTTCCAAAATCATCGCAAATGCCTTGTATTTTGCAACCAATCTTTCCAAAATTTGCCCCGTAATATTTGGTAACGGGGGAAGTAAAAGTCATCTCATATTCGCCACTTAGGTTAAAACTTATAGGTGACCACGGCATAATTATATCCTTTCGATTAAAAATAATACCCTTATCTTACCATTGTATCACACCTCGATTAAAAAGTCAATAGGTAAAATTTGCGCCTGCGCGCCAAATCTGTTAAACTGTTACTCGTAATTTAATAATAGGAGGATAAAATGGCAGGAATGAAAGATCAAATGGCGATGGTCATGAAGTTAAAGAAGGCGCAAAAAGAGTTGGCGAACGAATTGGTCGAGGTCGAAGCCGGCGACGGCGCGGTAGTTTTGCAATTTAACGGTGAATTGAAAATCGTCAGCGTGAAATTGGACGCGGAATTGATCGATTTAGATAATATTTCCGAATTAGAAGGTTGGATCAAAGCCGCCGTCCGCGACGGTTTGAAAGAAGCCCAAGAAGTCGCCGCCGAAAAAATGAAACCGTTGATGGGCGGGTTGAGCGCGTTGGGGCTATAAAATAACATTTGTCATCCCGGACTTGTTTCAGGATCAGAAGATTTTAAGGTTAAAAGTGAATAATTCCGCCCTCCCGCGCGCACTGAACGATTTGGTCGAGGCTTTTGGCGCATTACCTGGTGTCGGGGCACGAACCGCCGAACGGTATTCGTATGCGGTTTTGAAAGGCGATAAGCAAAAATCGGCGAAACTCGCGGCGGCGTTGTCGGGTTTGCATGGACGGATCAAATTATGTCCGAAAACTTTCGCGTTGATCGATGCGGATTTGGATATTTCGCCGCTGTATACCGACCGCCAACGCAATCGTCAATTGGTCGCCGTTGTCGAAGAACCGTTTGATGTGGTCGCGCTCGAAAATACTGGTCAATTTAAGGGGACGTATCACGTTTTGGGCGGCGCGATTTCACCGATCGACGGTGTCGGGCCGGAACAATTGCACATTCCGGAACTGATCCGCCGTCTGCGCGACGATGATGTGGCGGAAGTGATTCTCGCCACCAACGCCAGCGTCGAGGGCGAATCGACCGCGTTATATATTCAAAAACAGATTGAGGACAGCGGGTATTTTTGCGGCGCCAATGACGTCATTGCGAGCAACGCGAAGCAACCTAGCCTAGATCGCCGCGGCGACGAGTTGCCTCGCGATGACAAGCATCCTATTAAAATCACGCGCTTGGCGCGCGGTTTGCCAATCGGCGTCGATCTCGAGTATGCTGACCAAATCACATTATCACATGCACTCAACGGGCGGCGGGAGTTGTAGGTTGCGCGCATTTTTGGTTTCCTTGTGCTGAAAATGGCTATAATGAAACCACAACGCCACTGTCAATGCTGTAATGAACGCAACAATTATTGAAATTATTGATATTTGCATCAGTGTGACTGTTCTAATTTTACTCATTCCATCTCCTTTCGCGCGAGATTATAACATATAGGTTCACCTAAGCTCAAGAGTAGAATGAGAAGTAATTATTTCATTTAATTCATCTGAATTTCGTTAAAAATTCTTTCAAACGATCGACGATTAAATATTCTTGTTTTTTCGGTTCAGTTTCAAGCAGTTTTGCCCGCGCATCGTCGATTGATAGCCATTCTACGCCCGTATGTTCCGCGTCGTGGTCGCGCGAAAAATCAACGAATTCCATGACAAAATAATGTATGGTTTTTATAATATGAAAGTTCTTAAGCGGATGAAAATAGTCTTCTGTTTGCGCACCCAGATAACCAATTATTTTACTGCGCGCACCTGATTCTTCCTCGACTTCGCGCAAAGCGCAATCTTCCAGCGTTTCATTATGGTGTAAAGTTCCTTTCGGCAAATGGTAGGTTATGGGTCTTCCTTGGTTAAATGGGTTGCTGGCATCGCGGGTCAAAATCAAAATTTCTATATCTTGATTATCAGCGCGACGCAAAATCACGCCGCCCGCCGAAATATGATATTCCCAGTCTTCTGTTGCGCGATATTCGTTCATTTTTCTTCCCTTATTATAAAATAGAATTTTCCGCGTTTTTCAATTTGATAGTTTGATTCCGCAATCTTTTCCGCCCAAATCTTGTCGGTTGTGACGAAAAGGTTTTCGTTGAAGTCGTCGACCGATAATTTGCCATTTTCAAACTTATCACGCCAGGTTTTTTGTTCCGCAAAAGCCTGTTCTGGGACACGCGCAAAAAATCCAACGTTGATCGTGAGATTGTGTTTTAGCGCCGCCTGTGCCAATTCTGAAAAACCGTTAATGTCGTACCGAAACCACTTATTTAGAACGATCAAGTGTTTTTGTGTGGTTACAAGATCTGCGATTTCCGGTGCAATGAATTCGCGCGTGGTAGTGTTTTGGATTTTTGCAAATCCCTCACGACGGGTTGTTGCGGCAGGACCCCACCAAATGTCGATAAATTGGATCGAGGCGATTATGCACAGCAAAATCGCAACAATACAAATGTTATTGCGAGCGAAGCGAAGCAATCTATCGGGATCGCCGCGCTTCGCTCGCGATGACAAAATAGCCTTGCCGAACCAATAAATTATTGCGAGAATCGCCGCGTAATAAAACGCCCAGGCTTCGCGAGCAATCGCGCGAAACGCTAACCAAAATTCATAGATTTTGTCAGGCGGTTGCCATTGGAAAATGGCGATTGGTCCGACGTCGATTCTAACACCAATTGCGAATACTAATAATCCGAACGCTGTGACGGCAATCAGGACGTTGCGCAACTTATTCATGGCGAATTTTGTACGGAATTCTTGGAATGATTTTTTATATCGCCCGCGCCACAGGATTGCCGCCACAATCAACATCACCCAAACCCCCAAACCAAACCACATCAACGTTTCCATTGATCCCGACGCATTCGGAAAACCAGGGATAATGGAATATCCGCCCGGGTTCGCAAAACTGAGCAAGTTGAAACTTTTTTCGTGCAAATCGCGGATTTCCGCACCCGACCCGAGCGCAAAACCGCCAATCAATATGAAAATCACACCCGCGAGCACCACCGGAATCGCAATTTGAATCAGATATTTTGTCATTCCGAGCATGGTCGAGGAATCTTTTGTCTTTTTGCGAAGATTCTTCGACTCGCTCCGCTCACTCAGAATGACAGTCTTACTTTTGTGGTTTCGCAATCCCGCAATCACCATCATCACTCCCAGCATCGGCAAAAAATAGGGGTGGATCAGCACCGCGCCGACCAACATCGCCGACCAAACCGTGATGAATCTTAGAGGTTTCGCGATTTTTTTCGCGTCCCACACCAACAAAATCCCGAGCAAAATCAACCACTGTGCCGCCAGAGCAGGGTGATATAACGTACGCGCAATCATTATCGGACTAACGACAAGAATCAGCGCACCAGCGATGATAAATAAGATTTGTTTAACAAAATCACCTGCAATTTTTTCTTCATCCTGTGATTTAATCTTTAACCACACTTTCCGCACCAAAACCGCCGCAATTCCACCCTGTAAAATGTAACAGATCAGCGCCCAAATACCGAAATATTGAAAATTGGCGGGCAACCAACCGGCAATTAGTTTCAACGGCAACGCGACCAGCGGAATTCCGTCCATAAACGTGATCGGTAAACCTACCGGATAAGCTAACCCATTAATAATTGCACCCGTCGAATCAGCGCGGAAAAATTCCCAACCCAGAAAATGCTGTGCGGTGTCGTGCGTCACACTGTAAAAAATCCAATCTGTATATCCCGGGTTTACCACCGCAAAACCGAAAAATGCGCCAAAAAACAACGCGCCGAGCAACCCGCCGAGCAAAAACGCGCCCTTGGTCGAACCTAAAAATTTCAAGATTTTCATACTAATATAGTATACCACATTCACCGAATAAACTTATGGTTGCAAAGTAGGGCAATCGTAGTAGAATATTGTTAAGGAGTAATTATGAGTAAAAGACATCGCAGTCCGGAAATACAAGCCCTACATCAACGTTCGGCACAGTTTAATCAATACGCCGACATAAAAGTAAGTGAAAGAAGAGCGACAGAATTCTTTGAAACGAGGTACGCCAAACCCAAACCGCAACCCGAAATCACCCCCCCCCAGGTCGAACAAACCGAACAAGAGCAGCCTCAACGCCCCGAACAAACCGCCATGGCGGAGTCGGCGTGCCGTTGCTTACTAACGCAGACTTATCATACCAAATATAGCAGCGGTGGAACGCCATACCAAACAACTCTCGCCGCAACTGCCGAAAGTATCGCGGATAACTGGAACATAACAATGTCGAAAGACGATCAATATATTTGGAAATTAGAGTTGAAACATTGCTATGATGACTTTTCCCCAAGAGAACGTGACGAATTAATACTCGAGATGGAACATGATTCTCATAAAGTCAAGGAGACATGTAATAAGTGTTCAGAGCCAGAACTCTGCAGTTGCCTGGCACCACGCGACGTGCGTCTTGGCATGCTGGTCGCAAGAACGATAATAGCGCAATAAGATCATGTTTGTATTCTTTTCAAAAGTTTTGTTACTTCGCCCACCTTATGATACAATAGTTAGTATAAATCTTTAATTTTTGCGAGGGAGAGTTGTTAATATGTCAAAAAAGGATAAATTATTAGGTAAGGTTTTCGGCGATCCACAGAAGAAAATTCTGAAACGATTGCGAAAGCAGGTCGATGGAATCAATGCGCTCGGTGATAAATACGCTAAAATGAGCGACGCGGAACTCGCCAAACAAACCGACGTATTAAAGAAGAAATACGCCAAATTGAGCAAGCAAGTTGAAACGGACGATAAAAAACCGGCAAAAAACACTGCCAAACCATCAAAAACTAAGGCAGATAAAAACGCACCCGAAATTATCAACAAATTATCCGACGAGGAACGCGCCAAATATGCGAAAGCAGGCGCGGGTTCGATTGATGATTTTAACGCGCTAGAAGCAATCCGTGCACGCCGAGCGGTGCAAAAGCAAAAATCAGCACTCGATGAAATTTTGCCGGAAGCATTCGCGGTGGTACGCGAAATGGCAACGCGCGTCCTTAAACAGCGTCATTTTGATGTCCAGATGATGGGTGGAATCACTCTGCACGAGGGGAATATCGCGGAAATGAAAACTGGCGAGGGTAAAACTTTGGTGGTGACCGCACCGGTTTACTTAAACGCATTGATCGGCAAGGGCGTTCATGTTGTGACGGTTAACGATTATCTCGCCCAACTGCACGGTTGCTGGATGGGATCGCTGTATCATGCGCTCGGTTTAACGACGGGCGTGATCATCAACGACGCGTCGTTTGTTTATGACTCTGAATATGTGAATGAAAATCACTTTGACAAACGCATGCAACAATTACGTCCAGCGTCGCGCAAGGAAGCCTATGCGGCAGACATCACGTACGGCACAAACAATGAATTTGGATTCGATTATCTGCGTGACAACATGGTTTCTGATCCGGAACTCCTGCGCCAACACGAATTGTACTTTGCGATCGTGGACGAGGCGGACTCGATCCTGATCGATGAAGCTCGCACACCGCTCATTATCTCTGCACCCGCTGCGGAAAACCCTGATATGTACATCAAATTTGCCGCCATCGCCGCCACACTGGAAGCACCGAAAAAAGATCCGAACGCGCCGAAATCAATGAAAAATCCACTGACGCACAAATCGATCAATCCAGAGGACGACGAGGAAGACGGCGATTACACTCTGGACGAGAAACGCCGCAGTGTAACTCTGACCGACCAAGGTGTCGAAAAGGTCGAGAAGTTGCTAGGGCTGAAAAATCTATACTCACCGGATCACGTGCGCGCGGTTTATCATATGGACCAGGCGCTCAAGGCGCAAACGCTGTTCAAGCGTGATAAAGATTACGTCGTAACCAACGACGGCGAGGTAATTATCGTTGACGAATTCACCGGTCGTTTGATGCACGGTCGCCGTTACAACGAGGGTCTGCACCAGGCAATCGAGGCAAAAGAACACGTCACCGTGCGCGAAGAATCGCAAACTCTGGCGACAATTTCGTTCCAGAATTATTTCCGTTTGTACGACAAATTGTCCGGTATGACCGGTACGGCGTTCACCGAAGCGGAAGAATTCCAACAAATTTACGGTTTGGACGTCATCCAAATTCCACCCAACAAACCGATCGTTCGCACCGACCACGATGACAAAATTTTCAAAACTGAAAAAGGTAAGATCATGGCATTGGTCGAGGACGTGCGCCAATATCACGAGAAAGGTCGTCCGGTTTTGATCGGTTCGGCGTCAATCGCGAAAAATGAGATGATTTCGCACGCACTGAATAAAGCCGGGCTGAAACACGAAATGCTGAACGCCAAAAACAACGAGCGCGAAGCGGAAATTGTCGCGTTAGCGGGTCAGGAAGGCGCAATTACTCTGGCGACAAACATCGCCGGACGCGGTACGGACATCATGTTGGGCGAAGGTATCGCCGAAAAGGGCGGTCTGGTCGTGATTGGTTCGGAACGCCACGAAGCGCGCCGTATCGACAACCAGTTGCGCGGACGCGGTGGGCGTCAGGGCGATCCGGGCGACACGATTTTCTACGTTTCAACCGAAGACGACCTCATGCGCATCTTCCAAGGCGACCGCATTGCGGCATTGATGGGTCGTTTGGGTGTCGCAGAAGATCAAGCAATCACCAATAAAGCCGTTTCAAAAACCCTAGAAGCAGCACAAAAACGCGTCGAGGGCTTCAACTTTGACACCCGCAAAAACGTTGTGCAATACGACAACGTGATCAATCGCCACCGTAAAGTGGTTTACCAGATTCGCCGCAAGATTCTGGAGGGCGATGACCTGACGCCGGAGATTTTCCGCTTGATCGACGCGCGACTCAAAACTCTGATGGCGTCGCCGATTCGTCGCGATAAAAAATTGATCGAGGAATTCGAAGAGATCTTTCCGATTGAAAAATCTGAAATTGAAAAAATCGGCAAAATCAAGAATGACAAGAAGCGCCTGCAATCCGCGCGTGCACGCATCGAGGAACTCTACGCCGACAAGGAAGACGAGTTAACGCCGGAACTACTGCGCGGTGTCGAACGCGAAATCTACATGCAAGTTCTCGATATTTTGTGGATGCAACACCTGGAAAACATGCAACACCTGCGAGAGGGTATTCATTGGCGCAGTGTCGGACAACGTGATCCGTTGGTCGAATATCGCGCCGAATCGCAAAAATTGTTCGATTCGTTGCAGGAAACTCTGCAAAATGAAGTTTTGCGCACAGTATTTCATCTGCGCCGCGATCAGATCAACGAAAGAAAAGTGGAAGATGACGAATACGAATCTGAACTAACCCGCGCCGCCGAATCTGCCGTCGAAAAAGGCGTCAACGAAGCTGGTTTGCCCGAATCGCACAACTCCGACGACGATTTCAAAGTCAAAAAGGGCACAACAACCGCCGATAAAAATCATGCCAAAAAAACCGCACAAAAGAAGAAAAAAGCCCAACGCCAGAACCGCAAAAAAGGTCGCCACTGATTATGAGCAAATCGAAAATCGCCGTTTTTGATCAGCGTGCTCTAACCCCCGATCAAAAACGGCGGTTCGAAGAACTCGGTGAAGTCACGTTTCACGGTTTCAATCCCGATATAACTGGCGACGAGTATTACGAGTTAGTTAAGGATGTTGATATTATTGCCTCAACGAAAGCAGGTTTACGCGACGCATATCCAAAACTGCACGACGTTTTCGTAACTATACCGTTTGTATCTGCTGCATTTCTCGATTTAGAACTTCTGCGTCGCAACGATGTGACTGTCGCCAATGCCCCGGGCGCAAACCGTCACGCCGTTGCTGAATGGGCTATGACGATGACGTTACTACTGATGCGAAATTTATGGGGTCAAATCAACGCCGACGGAATCGAATTAGAGCGCGGTTTACCCGTGTTAACACGAAGTTTATTCGACAGTAAAATGACGGTTCTCGGAGCGGGGAATGTTGGCAGGCGAGTCGCCGAACTAGCAACCGCCTTTGGCATGAAAGTCACGATTTTCCACCGTGGCGATAATTTATTCGATGCCGTGCGCGACGCCGACGTCGTCGTTAATGCCCTGCCATTAAATAATTCGACGCGCGGGATCCTGAATCAAAAATTTTTCGGGCAGATGAAACGGGGAAGTTACTTCGTCAGTGTTGGTTGCGAGGCTATCATAGACGATACTGCCCTGGTCTCCGCCCTTGATAGCAATCATTTGCATGGCGCAGCGGTTGACCCGGCGAGCATCAACGTCGGCGACACGCATGATCCGGTTTATCAATCCCTCAAAGACCACTCGAAAATCCTTGCGACGCCGCACATCGCGTACGCCGCCGGCAAAAGTATCGAACATGGCACAGATATTATGATCGATAACATCAAAGCCTGGCTCGACGGGAAACCACAAAATATCATTAATTAAATCGATAGGCAAAAATGCCCGCGCGAAAGAAGAGTAGGGCGAATTCCCCATTCTAAATGGGCGAATCGCCCTATTCCGAATTCATAATTAAAATAACAGAGATAAAAATATTGTGCGACATTAAGTTTTTAGGGAAAAGATGGTAGTGCATACGTCTAAAATTAGGTAAAATTAACGATTTACCTCTGTTATTTTTACATCGACCTAGACACTGGATCAATAAACGGGATGCGGACAGATTTTAGCAGGAAATAACAAAAATAATACAAAATATCACAAAATTCGCGCGCGAAGCGGCGGGCGAGAATTTCGAAATAATTATTAAATAAAAAATTATTACGTCGGGCAACACACAAGCAAAACGGGTGGTGGGGGACGCGCAACAAATCGCCTTTCGTAAATATCGCAACGTCGCACAATATATCTTTTACGACATTACACGGATCAAAACAGATGACAGCGAGGATCATCACGATGTCTAGCGATCCACTACATAAAGTGCCAAATCACCAACAAAAAATAAGAGGCTCCCGCAGAGCACCTCCATTCCTGCCGTATAAATAATCAAGTTATTACAAGATTTGCAAGTAGCACCAGCGCCCAATACTTTAACAGATACGTATCAGATATGGAAGTACTGTCGCACGCGGACCATACAAAACGTATCAAATTTTACAACAATTTGCATTATTTGGATTCTTGTTTTATAAAATATTACGTTAATTGACAATTTAATATTATATTATTTAATTAGTTTTCCACAGCCCCGCCATCCCGCCACAGCAAATCTTAATTTGACAATTATTTATTTTATTGTAAAAAATACAACACCCTCCCCTACCCCTGCTCTACGGCGAAAAACGCGGCGAGTCAATTATTTCCAATAACCTTTACCCGCTACGCGGCAATCGACATAGGCGGGTGTAATACCGTGATCGTCAATATATTTTGCCATCGCGATGATGTCGCTCGCTTGCGACGATGGGTCGCGATCGATCTGGGTTTTGAACGGATATTCCCTGTTCGACAGATAGATTTCAACATAACGAATCGCGCCGGCGGGGATTTCGATACGATTAACGGTTTCGCCGAATTCCGATATTTTCGCCACAATCTGTCCGACAGATTTCAAAAATGCCGCCGAAGCAGTCGGTTTCTCGCTGTCGATGGAATTTTTATCGACAATCTGGATCTCAGGTTCAGGAAAATAATTCTCCGTGAATACCGCTCCGCCCTCGTCGACATAGTTCGTCGTCCCACCGGTATGCCACGCCACCAACGGTTTGCGCAATTCAACCACTAATTCCGAACTCATAAATCCTGTTTTTTCTATTTTGATTGATTTAATTTCCGCGAGATTTTCGACCATATACTTGTCCAAACGATCGTTATTGCGCAAAAAACCGAATTTTTCCAACGGATTTTTAGAAAAATATTCGTTCGCAATTTTTATGTATTTATCGGATCTATTTCGTTTGATTTTTGCACCCGTCGCCAAAACTGTATCGAGTGATCCGCTATGTTCGATCACCAAAACAACGCCGCAAGCGCATAATATAAAGAATATTAACATCGCCACGCCAATTTTGCGACGCTTCGCGCGCAAAGTTTTTTCTTTTTGACGTTCAGTTTTTTCGCGTTGTTCGTCACTGAAACTCGTCAAAGTCGTCCCGCGCCGATAATTTTGAAAAGTGATTTCCGCCGTTTCGATATTGCGTCGCCGCACCATTTCATTTTTCTTTGCCCGCCCAAAAAACTTCATTATTTGCCCTTCCTGACCCGCAAAATCATGTCGACAATGTCATTTATGGCATTTGGTCGGGCAAATTTTGCCAAATTGCGCGATAATTTTTGACGCAGTTCCCGATTGGCTAATAATTTTAAGATTGCTTTCTCGAGAATTTCAGGATTTTCTTTAACGAGATCCTGTTTCACAACAATCGCCGCATCGGCTTTTTCGTAAGCGAGCGCATTTTTCGTTTGATGATCGCCGGCGAGATGCGAGTTCGGAATGATTATCACCGCCTTATGAGCAGCCGCCAACTCTGCCATGGTCGTCGCGCCTGCTCGCGTCACCACGATATCCCCCGCCGCTAGCGCCGTTAAATAATCATCGGTCAAAAATTCAACGATTTTCATATTTTCTGAATTATGTTTTTCAAGTTTCGCAGCGTTGCCTTTACCGGCGACTAATAATATCTGTGCATTATTTTTTGTGATTAATGTTGCTATTTTTACAACAACTTCATTTGTAGAAACTGCACCCAAACCGCCGCCGACAACTAAAACTAATTCTTTATTAGTGCCAAAACCCAATTTTTCTTTGGCGGTTCTCTGCTCTGTGGCGGAAAATTCGCGAATTCCATCACGAATCGGTACACCGACAAATTTAGTGATTTTTTTCGGATATTGCGGATAATTTTCGATGGGTGATCCCACAGCAATCGCGGTTGCATACCTCGCCAAAATCCGATTCGTCAGTCCCGGCGTTGTGTCGCTATCGTGGATCACGGTCGGGATTCGCAATACATGTGCCGCCAAACCGACCGGCAAACAAACGAAACCACCTTTTAGAAAAATTACATCGGGTCGCCACGCGATCAACTTTATAAAACTTTGGAAAATCGCGAATGTGATTTTGATTAAGTCAATAAAATTCGGAATATGCGTATGTGTGATATGATAAAAACTAAAATATTTATGGAAAAAATTTAGGTTCGCATAGCGCCGCCATTTACCGCTCGCGATAATGTCCACGCGTACGATTGCGCCGAGTAATTCACGCGCCTGACCCGAAAATTTGCGATCGCACCAAACACGGATTTCGGATTTTTTATCATGTTTTTTAATTTCGTTAACGACCGCTACGATTGGCGTAATATGACCGCCCGACCCGCCGCCCACCGAGAGAATCCGCATATGACACTCCTTTCACTTCACTTACTTTTCGATGAATTGTGTAATGCGAAATCGCAAAAACTAATCCTAAACTCGCCATTATAAACAACATCGACGTGCCGCCAAAACTAACGAGCGGCAACGTGATTCCGGTCAGCGGCAAAATCTGAATCATCGCCCCGATATTCATAATAATGTGCGCCGCCAACCAACCAAAAACCCCAGCGGCAACCAAACGTAAATAAACATTCTCCGTAAAATCGATTTTGTCGATAATCCGTTTCAGGAGCGCCGCAAAAATTAGCAACAGAACAACAAGACCAATAAATCCGAATATTTCACCAACGATCGCAAAAATCGAATCATGAATCGCTTCCGGCAGGTAGCCAAAGGACTGAACCGATTGACCCAAACCCCGTCCCGAAAAACCGCCCGAACCAAGTGCGATCATCGCCTGATCAATGTGATAATCCGCCGTGTCGTTACCCTGCCCCATAAAGGTCGACATACGCGCCAAACGATGCGGCGCAATCAAGATCGACCCAACGCCGAGCACCACGATGCACGAAACAATCCACAATAAATTGCTCCATTCCACACCCGCGATAACGAGCTGCATCAGGAAAATCGCGACCAACGCCACACCCGTTCCGAGATCTTTTTGCATAATGACGATTACAAATAACGAAATCATCAGCATCGCGCAAGCCGGCAATAAAGTTTTTTGCCAACTATTAATCTCGCCCAACGCGACACGTACCGCGAGAAATCCTGAGGTCAATAAAATCATTCCGAATTTCAGAAATTCCGCTGGTTGAAAACCGAACGAACCAAAATTATACCAACGACACGCGCCTTTTGTGCAAAATGCCGGCGGGATTTTTAACCAACCCATAATCGGCAATAACAAACACATAATCAGTGCGATCATAAAAATCATCACGCCGAATCGTCGCCAAAAATCCAGCGGAATCCGCGACGCGATAACGAAAGCCAAAATACTCGCGACCAAAAACATGCCCTGTCGCCACATGAATTCATTCATACCGTCGCCCGCCGTGACCGCCGGTGCAATCGAAAACAGTGTCACCAAACCGATGACCGACAAAATAGCAATTAAAACGACCAATATATAATCAGGTCGGTGTTTGCGACCTAAATCCAGTTTCGGACCGACCTTAAAAACTTTGGCTAGATTATGTAAAAACGGTTCGCTGCGACCGACGTCGTTCGACCGACGACTCATTGGACATTACCCCCCATGAGCGCCACAATGAGCCCGATAATTCCCGCCGCAATACCGACCAACCAAAACCGCATCGTAACTTTCGCTTCCGGCCAACCGATCGCTTCGAAATGATGGTGAATTGGCGTCGATAACCAAATTTTACGATGGAGAAATCTTTTTGTGAAAGCTTGAATAATCACACTGCCGGTATCAATCACAAAAACTATGCCGATAATCGGCAGAATAAACAGACAGTTGGTTAACATCGCCACCACGCCCAAACTCGTCCCGAGTGCCAATGAACCTGTGTCCGTCATAAAAAAGCGCGCCGGATAAATATTGAACCACAAATACGACAGCAGCGCGCCGACCACCGTAATGCAAAAACCCATCACGCCAAAATTTTGTTGCAACAGTGCGATTATCGCAAAAATTCCAAACGCAACTGCCGCCAAACCGCCCGCCAAACCATCTAAACCATCCGCGATATTGACCGCGTTACCCGTGGCTACCACCACGAATGCGAATAGTGGAATAATCCAAAAACCAACTTGCCATTCGCCGATGAACGGGATGTGTATGTAATCGTGCTCCAATTTTCCCCAAAAAAACCAACCGAACGCCAACCCAATACAAATCATCATAATAAATTTAATTGGCGCGCGCAAACCCGCCGCCCCACCGTCGGAACGCAAATTCAAAATGTCATCAATCAAACCAATCACCGCACCGACCACCAACGCCGTCAATGGCAAAACCGTTAATTGGCTGAAATTAAAAATTAATGTGACGACCGAAATCGCAATCACAAAAACCGACCCCGCCATGGTTGGTATGCGACGTGCGATTTTGTGAGCATGCAATTTGTTCATAACCGTCAATTTCTTGCCGTCGAGCGTGATAGTTTTTTGTTTTTTCCAAAACTTAAACCGATATGCAAAATAAGTATAAATCGGCGTCAGAATCATCGCCAGCACAAACGCAAAAATCCCAAGCGGAAATTTTGCCGCCAGAACTTCTGTTATTTGCGTTAAAGTTTCATGCATTTTTCTTCCCTTTTTTTGAAAAACATATCGTCATTTTGAAAATCCTCTGTACTGAATAATGTAATTATTTAGTTCGTCAAAGATGGGTTGAGCCGCTCTCGAACCGGCATACGCCCCTTCTTCCGGGTAGTCATCCACCCTTACCATTATAACATATTGCGGCACTTTATCCTTATCTGCGGTGAAACCAATCGCTGTTCCCGTCGTACGATTTAGCGCATATTTTCCGGTCGCATCATCGTAAATCTGCGCTGTTCCAGTTTTTGAACCGATGTAATATCCCTTGTCCTTCCCTGGTTGATTGTCCTGCCGCGCCTGATAAATCATTTCTTTCAGCTCTCGACTGGATTTTTCGCTAATGATATTCTGCGCCAGAATATTCGGTTCCAGAGTTTTTTCTTTACCCTTATGATCAACAACTCCATCAATTAGTGTCGGTTGATAATACGTCCCGCCATTAATCGCCGCCGAAAATGCCGCGGTAAACTGCACCATAGTGACCGCCATACCTTGACCAAAAGTCATATTCGCATAACGCACGCGACCGCCCTGTACATCATCGGGCGAAAACAGTGAACTTCGAGCCTCGCCCGCCTGTTCGATGCCGGTTTTTTGACTGAAACGATAACGATTTGCAAAATATTCAAACATCGTCTGGCGCGCTTGCTTTGTGATGTCGCCGTTGCCAATCTGTTGCAATTCCCAAACCACACCCGTATTTAACGACCACTGTAAAATCTGCGTTGCGGTCATATCACGACCATCGACCTGACGCGAAGCATTGCAAATCTGCGCATCGTCAATTTGAACACAACCCGTATTATGGTAAATCGTATTCGGCGTGATCACGCCCGCGTCCAACGCCATACCCGTCGTCAAAGTTTTCATCACCGAACCAGGTTCGAACGCGTAACTGGTCGTTCGATTTTGAAAGTTCGTGATGTCGACAACTTCGCTAAATTCCGCCGGATTATACGTCGGATAATTTGCCATTGATAAAATCTTTCCATTTTGCGGATTCATCACGATAATCGAACCGCTTTTTGTTCCAGCACGCTCCAAACCGTTTTTCAAGATAACCTCAGCCTGTGATTGAATACTGCGATCGATCGTCAAAATATAATCCGCGCCATTTTGCGCCGGAATACTGACATCGTCCGTACCGATCATCAACGGAATCCGCCGCACATCGGTCACAGATTGCAATAACCCGGGCTTACCCGTCAACTCATCGTCAAAAAATCCCTCAACACCATATTGTCCCTCACCATCCGTATTCACAAAACCGAGAATTTGCGCCGCCAAATTACCCTCCGGATAAGCCCGCTGCGTCGTCGGCTGAAAACCCAAACCAGCCAGATCTTCTTCCTGAATTTTTTTCACTTGATCGCGCGTCACCTGACGCGCCAAAACCAAATACTGATTTTCCTTATTATTTAATTTTTTATCAGTCAGATTACTCTCGATCATTTTATCCGGAACATTTTTCTTGATAACATCGCGTATTTTCCCGGGATTTTTCACCTGCGACGGATCGGCAAATATCGTGTACACCGTTTGATTCAAAACGAGCGGCGTGAGCTCGCCATTCTGATCACGCGTATAAATCTGCCCGCGTTCTGGATTGATCGTAAACTTACTCGTCTGCATCTGCTCCGCGACGCTCACATACTTATCGTGATCAATAATCTGTATCGAAAACAATTTCACCGCAAAAACCGCCAACACCAAAAACAACCCGACCGTCACCACACCAGTACGCGAAATTTTTTGTGTTGCCATTATGGTTATATTTTAACACAGAGTGACCAAAAAGACAAAACTGATTTTGTCTTTTTGTAAGTAAATTACAACTCCTCATCTTCACCGCCATCACCACCAGATGACGCAGCAACAATATCGCCCGTTCCCATAGCGTCAGCGCACGAACCTTCCTTCGTGCTATCTTTCGAATAATAGCAATCGTTATTAATCATGATATTGTAATCCATAATATAAGTTCGCACATGAAGCCAATATTCAGATGTATCGTCGCAATTGTTATAGTTCTTGCCGCCTACGTCACCCGAAAGCTGAATGTCGCTAGCACCACTAAGCGGTACATCGTGCGGCTTTGTGTTGTCTACATAGTTCCAACTAGTACCACTTTTGTTATCAATAGCCTTAACGCTTAGATCATCTTTGTCGATCTCCATAGCAAAGCATTGCCTTACTCTCTTTATCATGCTTTTGTCGATGTTATTCTTCATCCAGTTCGTATTTTCGTACATATCCCACATATCTGAAGTATTCGTTGCACCACTGCCGGCTAGTGTGTCCATTTCTGATTTTGAGTACGCATACAGCGGCACACCGTAGTCCCAGTCACCAGATTCCAAGGCGTACGACACACCAGTAATTTTATTGATTGCCATGCCAAATAATTGAGGTAATGCGCCAAAGAATCTCGCGACATTGCCAAGTTGCGTCGTCCAATGTTGATCCGATATATTGAAGTGAGCAGCACGGGCAATGACGTTCGCGGTCGACCGATAATCGGTCGGGTCGAACAACTTCGCCCAAAATGGTTTTTTTGCATATTCTTCAGCTAAAAATTTACGCTGGTCGTCTATGAGCTCCGCAGTTTCTAGGTGGGTCAATTCCCTGCCGCCAGTGGAGATCATTTGTTCATTAGATAGAAAATGAGCACCGTACATATCAATCGATCCAAATTCCTCTGGCGTGGTCGACTCATGAATATCGAGCGTCTTGCCAAAAATAAAGCCTTGCGCAGAACCCATTATATTACCAAGAAACTTACCGACATAATCCGTATATTTTTGAAAATCAGGGACAAGCATTCCTATAAATGGCTTCAACACATGCTCCCAAAACTTTCCGAGGACCCAGCTTACCCCTTTGCCAATTTGATCATTTATCCAATCGTTAACTTTACAGATCATCTTATCCCACACAAATTCACTAACCCCAGGAACAGCACCTATCGGGCCCAATAATCCTGCGCCAACACCGTCTATTATTGCCCTCACTATAGCACCGATCCAGTTGTTACCGCCAAACGACATGTAGCCATTATTGACATCATTCAACGCAACTGGAACCGTTGCGATTTGTTTATCGCCATAAGGTTCACCGAGTGCTGCGCGGACTGGCGCAGCGTCCCAAAAACTACTAGATATTCTTTCGTCGGTCGCGACGGTCTTGAGGTTACCGCTTTCGTCACCTTCCATGCGACCCACATAGACCTCGTCGCTGTAGAGCTTCAGTTTACTGACTTCGCCAATCTCTTCCATGTCTAAGTCTTCACTGCCACTCATAATTTGCGACCCGACACCAACAGTTTCAGCCAGGTCACCAATCGCTGTAGCCACTGTACCGGCATATTTCATTGCACCAATATGTTTATCTATCCCGTTTAAGAAACAAAAAACTTGAATGATAACCAATATAATACCAATAATAGTAAAAGCCTCTAAAACCGCTTCTGCGGTGGCCTCGGACATCCCAAGAACCGATTGCATAACGGTCTTAGCAACTGCCTTAAACCCACCTTTCGTGAAAGTTTCTGCCATTTCATCCGCATTCTTGCCGAGCAGTTTTGCAAGACGTTTTCCCAAAAAACCCAGTAACTTGTCTGTTGCCCATTTTTTTAACTTTTTGAACGGATGCAACCACGATATTTTATTAACCTTTTTAAGCGCCATTCTTGTTTTTATCCTACCAATAATATCAAACCTACCAACGTCGTTCATCTCATTAATGAAACGTCTGGCTTGGGTGTATGACATTTTACTAAGGTCGAACATTGCTTCACCGATATTGCTAATTGATTCAAGTGAATCACCAATTTTTAGTAAGCTATCGAGTTTATCCATTCCTACTTCGTTTAAATCCACTATTATACTCTGGGCGTTCCCCGCAATATTGCTATTAAAAACCAACCCGTTGTTTGCCATATTTTTTATGGCACTATCTGCCATTCTGTTACCGATTATACCTAAACGAGTACTTTGTATATTGCTAGCAATACTATCCTTAATCCCCATCGCTGTTGACTTCATGGATTTCATCATGCGCACAGAGGTTTGCGCATCGCTCACCCACATTTTAACATCTTTTACAAAATGCAAAATCTGCAAAAATTGCACTGGACCAGAGATAATCGTCCCCATAGTAAAAATGCCGCCACCCATTACTAGCCCGATTATCCAACCTGTTATCCCTTTCTTATGCTTACCAAAGAACCCCCCCTTACTCTTCGACTTGCCCTTCCCCGCGGTGTTATTGTATTGAAAACCCGGGGTATTAGTGTTGTCGTGTTCGGGTCGTGCGAGGTCGCGCATGCGTCCTTTGTCTGCGCCGCCGACGCCCGAATCACCCCGCGACAGACCACCTGATTCTACTTCTTTTCTTTCGGCGTCCAATAAACTATTTCTCGTTTCGCTCTGGCGGTCGAAATAGGTTTGGAATTTTTCGTGGTCGTGGTGAAATGCTGCACGGTTGGGGTCTTCCTCTTCGCGAAAACGCGAAAAATTATCCGCGCCAGAATCAGATTCGGGTTCGCCCGAATAATCGGCGAATTCGGAAGAATCCGTCGATCCGGAAAAATCGCTTGGATCAGCGAACTCCCTCGACTCCCCAACATCATCTAAATCATCGCGTATAGCCATTACGTCAATTTTATCATAAACATAATGAAAAGTGCAAATAAATGATACAATATAGGTATGAAGGACGTAAAGGCAATGGAAAAAGGCGCAACCACGCTGACATCATGTGGCGAGTGGGGCTCTTCCCTATGGTAGTCGAAGCCATAAAAAGTTCCATTATGGTTAAGACAGAAGCTCGCGAGCAGAATTTTAACGGTCAGAAAGTAAGAGTAACGTACTACGAACATTCGTTAAGATCGAATTTCAACGCTTCTAACAAAAAACCTCCCGAGGGAGGTCTTTAAGTGCTCGATTTTTCAGCGTAAGATCTTTAGCCGAATACGGGATTACCCTTTCAAGCACGTAACCATTATACGACGGCTGTTCTTTGTTGTTTTAGGGAACCGTCAAACATTGTTGCAATAAACCTTATATCTTGTGGAAAACTCTAGCTACCCGCTTGCGCAATCACAATCCAGCGGTCTCGCAATCCGCTCGATTGTTCCCGTCGCAACACGACAAAACCGCCGGATTAATCCGCGTGGACGACATCAACCGGTGCGGTCATCGCTGCTGCGACCGATGAACTCTGGACGCGGCTTAATGATTCTAAACGCGCGTTTTCGATTTTCAAATCGTCCTGTTCCGCCGCCAACTGCGCGCGGACTTGATTGATACTGTTCATTTCGTAACCAAACGTGCTGGTTTTAGTCAGTTGCGTCAAATACAACAATCCGAGAAACGCGATCAATAAAATAATTAAGACCGCGTGTGAAATCGGTCCGAGTTTGATCGATGACGCGTACACCGTTAAATTCTGATTGCGATTCCATGAACCGCCGCCCGCCATCGCTCGTGCACGTCCGCGCGTTGAAATAAATTCTGTTCGTTGTTTTAGCATTATTCTCCTTTTATTTTGGATTTCATGGTCAGATTTTCCCGCACGTTTAATAGGAAAATCCGTCCACAAAAAACATTTTTGTTTTAGATTTTTGTTTTTTTGGAACTCAACCCCGACTCGCTACGAATTAGAGTCGGGATCGAGTTAAGTCTTAGCCATGTCGCACAACGACTTTTTGGGCGCGCGACTTGCTGCTGGTAATTTGTATTGGCATTTTGAGCCCCTTTCTTTTTATTTTTATTTTGTTTTTACGGCGGCGCGGAGTTTTGCGCTCCTCGCGCGCGGATTGTTAACGTCATTCATATCACCGCTGATCGGATGTTTGGTCAGGTTTTTCATAATCGATTCAAACCCAGCCTCGCACTGATCTTTCAGAAAATTTTTCACGATTCGATCTTCCAAGCTATGGAAACTGATAATCGCCAACCGACCACCCGGATTCAGAAGATCCGGCAGAACCGGCAACACGCGTTCCAGTTGCCCGAGTTCGTCATTAACTGCGATCCGGACGGCTTGAAAAGTTTGCGTAGCGGGGTGAATTTTACCCCATCCACCCTTCACTTTCTTCACCAATTCGGCGAGGTCGGTCGTCGTCATAAATGGATTCTTTTTGCGCGTCGTGGCAATCGCATGCGCGATTTTTGCCGCCATGCCGGAACGCTCCTCCCCATATTCAGTCAAAATTCGGAAAATATCTTTTTCGGAATAGCGATTCACGATTTTCGCCGCGGTCAAATCTTGCGATTGATCCATGCGCATATCGAGAACCCCCTCGCCCCGAAAACTAAATCCCCTATCGAACCGATCGAGTTGCGGTGATGACACACCCAGATCCAACAAAATCATATCAAATTTTTCGCCCTGCTCACTCAATTCTTGTGCCGCGTTCAGAAAATCCAAACGGATTACCCGCGCGCCATTCTGCGCCAAATCTTCTAACTGTGAAATCGCGAACTCATCGCGATCCACGAGCGTCGCCAAATTCGCCGCACCAATGCGAGCAATAACCTCCCTGGCATGTCCGCCATAACCGGCGGTCAAATCCAAGTAGGTCTCACTCTGCGCTGGTTTCAGCAAATCTAAAACTGCGTCAAGTAAAACTGGGATATGGAGTTGTTGTGGTGTTGTCATATCTTTTTGTTACGGAGGTCACCTATTCGACAATCAGTTTTTGTTTTATTTTTGTTTGTTTTATTTATAAGTTAGTTTGCGCTTTCGTCATGCGACGACTGCACAACCATATGAGAGACTTATGTGTGAGGTGGAGTTTTGGTTTTTAGAACCATGTGCCACGATCCATTCGTGCCGGCGATCATCTTCCGGCTGATTGTCGAGTAGTTGACCTCTGTAAGATGTTAATGTGCATTTGTTTGGTCGATTCCGGCGTTTAGCGCCAAACCAACCATGTATCTATCCTGTCATTCCGAGCACAGCCGAGGAATCTATTTTATGCGTTCGCCTCCTTCGCTGTTAATCGCCAATATCTGCCCGCCCGCACCGCTATAACTTCGCGGTCAATGCCAGCATATTCAACCAAGTGCTGCTCAATCATGAACCGCCCCTGTTTGTCGTCCAGTTCAGCCTCCGACTTGCCGCTGCGAAATTTGACATTCAAATCCGCAACTCGCTCATCGAGGATATCACCTTGCAAAGCCACTTCCATATCTTCCTCCCATACCGATTTCGGATACAGGTGCAAATATTTCCCGAAGCCCCGCGTGACAACGATGCCGCCCTCGAATTCTGATCGTAACTCGCTCGGCACCGTTAGCCGCCGTTTATCGTCGAGTTTCCTTTCAAAATAATCGATTTTGCCCATCGCCCTTCCTGCGTTAAATTTATTGGTTATTTTGTGTTCTGTGGTGTTTATTTGTTTTCCACTGCGCCCATTATATACCCACATTGACCCACATGCAATAGTTTTTTTACACATTTTACCCACTCAATCTAAAATCCTGTGGATAAGTCCAAACTTTACAGATTACCATTCATGCAATATGTTGTCAAAAATACAAAAAGAGCGGTGTTCAAAACCGCTCATTATAGAACAACGACTATTTAAGATTCTGCGTCTTCGCCCGACCCTACTAAATCTTTGCCCGCTTCTAGGGCTAACATGGTATCAAGCATCATTTTTCGCATGGTCTCAAGATGATCCCCCCCCCCC
>WRGU01000048.1 GCA_009787015.1 Candidatus Saccharimonadota bacterium
GTGAAGACGGTAAAATCCCCATAAATTGTTATTTCCTGCCCACCGGCGATGGGTCCTTGGGCGGGAGTGATGTTGGTTGCTGTCATCGCATCAACTGTTGCGACGAATCCGCTGAATACCATGACCGTCGACGCCGTAACTAATAATACTGACGCCAACATTTTCTTCAAACTTGCCATTTTATATCTAACCTCCTGTTATACACACATACCCTAAACAAACCTGATGTATACATAAGGATTATAGCACTACCCCCCTATGGGTCAAGTGTTTATTTTACATTTTTTCCGTCGTCATAAGGTCATGCGTGATCGCCGTCGCCAATGCGTCCGCCGCGTCGTCGGGTTTGGGGATAGTTTTGAGGTTGAGGTGGATTTTGACCATTTCCTGAACCTGGTTTTTTTCGGCGCGACCATAACCGGTCAAGGTTTGTTTGATTTGCAGCGGCGTGTATTCGTGAATCGGCAAATCATTTTGCGCAGCAACGAGGATTACCACGCCGCGCGCCTCGGCGACCGAAATCGCGGTGGTGATATTGCGCGCGAAAAACAATTTTTCAATCGCCATCACGTCCGGTTTGGTGGTCGCAATAATTTCCGCGAGTCCATCATAAATTTCTTTCAATCGTTCGGCGATTGGCGTGTGCGGCGGCGTCGAAATCACCCCGCCGTCGATCATTTTGGGCGGCTTGCCGGCAACGAAATCCACCACCCCAAAACCTAAAATTCCCGTACCCGGATCGATGCCGAGAACTCTCACTCGACCTCCGCGGCGAAATCACGGCGACGAGTTTTTCGCGATAATTTTTGGAAAAATTGTCCGATTTCCATGCGATATTGCAGCGCCACAACCGCCAGTGTCGCCAAAACCACCCCGCCACTCGCCCATTTCCACAAATTATTTTCGCCCGGCGGATTCATTTTGACCGCATACTGCCCGGGCGCGGTCGATACGATTTTACGACAACGATTGGTTTCCGGATTACGTTCATAACCCTCGGCGCAGGGCTTCGGTCCGCTCGTGTCGCTCGCAATTTTACGGCAACGATTGGTTAGGGGATTTCGCTCATAGCCTTCCTGGCACGGCGTCAGGGTCGATTCGCTCTCCAATTTTTTGCACCGATTAGTTTCCGGATTACGATATTGCCCCGGAGCGCACGGCGCGAGCACCGCCGGTTCGACGATTTTATTGCACCGCCCGGTTTCGAGATTGCGAAAATAACCCGACTGACACGCCGGAAATTCCTGAAAAATATTACCCCCCCCCATTGTGATCACATAGGTCTGCACCCACTCGCCGTCCACCAACGCCCATGAAGTATCTTTTGATAAATTCGCGTATTCGACCGCATCGACCTCGTTCTTGCCATCGCTCGACAATAAATACACCTTGCCGGCGGTGGTTTTTGTTAGCGTCAATTCCGTATCCGCGATTTTAATAACCTTTAACGCACCAACCGGCAAAATGTCGTTGTCAAAAGCATAGTATTTCGTCGCCGATCGATTTGTCATCAACCGACAATCCGTCAAATCCACATCGTGGTCCGCCGCATTCATAATTTCAATAAACTGCTCGTCCAGATTCGCCCCGATTTCGTTCAAACGCAGTCCCTCGCACAAATTCGGCGGCACAGGCAACGGATTCGCCGCACCCGGCGTTGGCGTAAAAATTTCCTGCCACTCTTCACCAATCAACGCCCACGCCGAACCGGATTTTAACTTGCTGTACGACACGCAATCTTCCTCGACCAAACCATAAATCGACAAAATACAAACCGTACCGCCGGTTGTTTTATTTAATTTCAGCGTCGTATCGATAATTTTAACCACACGAAATGCCGCCGCATCCAAAAATTCCGCACCAAAATTCCACATTTTCGACCCGCTCGGGGGATTGCCGCTCTCGTTATATGTGATAATCAGGCAACCAGCCAGATTTAGCGGTACAGCGGTCGGATTAAAAATCTCAATAAATTTGTCGTTTTCATCAACATTCGCAACAATTTCCGTGATTTTCAGCTCCGCACAAGCATTCCCCGTTGGTTCTATCGGCTCTGTCGGCGGTTCAGGATCAGTATCGCCGCCATCACCTGGCTCGGGATCAGGATCAGGATCAACCGGCGGTTTGACAACCTGTTCATTCGCCGCACCCGGCGTCGAATTCGCATTTTGCCAAATCCCACCGATCAACGCCCACGATTTATTTGCACTTTGCTTGTTGTAAATCACTTCGTCAACCACACCATCCGCCGACAAAATACGAATTGTGCCGCCGGTTGTTTTATTTAATTTCAGCGTCGTATCCGTAATTTTAACCGCGCGATATTGCCCCGCGTCCAGAATTTCTGCGCCAAAAGCCCACGTTTTTGAACCACTCGGAGGATTTCCGCCCTCGTTCAATGTAATAATTTGACACCCAGTTAAATCCATCGGCGCGGCGGTTGAATTGAAAATTTCAATAAATCTATCGACTTCATCAACATTCGCGAGAATTTCCGTCAATTTCAAACCCGCACAACCCTCTGCAATCGCTCCCGCCCGCACCGGCAATTGCACCGCAATTAACACTAATGTTATGACAATTACCCAAGCAATTTTCTTCATATAATGATTTTATCACAAACGTGAAATTTGTTAATCTTCGTCGTCGCAAAATCCATCTTGTTCGCCAAGATCCGGAAACAACCGATAATACGATATCGGATCTATCCCTGCTTCGCCCAACGCATCACGCAATTCGCCCATCATATTCGTCATCGCCATCGCGTCTAACCCGTCCAATGTCATCATCGCATCCTCCGTGCTGCTATCTAAAGCAATCTGCCGGATAAGTTCTTTCTGATTTTTCAACTTTAATAGTTGTGCGTTTTCCGGCAATTCGAAATGTCGCCGCATGTTCGCCGCATCGTAAAATGTGAGCACTTCATCCATACAATTGCGCGACAGATATAGCGGATTCCCGTTAATGCCGTTGCTCGCCTTGACCGCGGCGTGGATAATATATCTACCATAGGTCGGATTATTTAACCCCACCGCCGTGCCCAACGGTTCATCGCCCTTGCAATCCGTATAATTCACATGGTTGGATAGCTCCAGCGACATTCTGCGCTTGGCGTAATTATGTCCAAATGCATTACTGATTTTACCCACCAAACCCGTGGCGGCGGCGTTAAAACATACATCTGTTTTCAAAATTTTGGCGCAACTATGATACGACGCCATGATTTGCAGCGATCGCCTCGCAATCGCTAATTTTATTTCTTTGCGTTTGGCCACGTCGGATTTTTCCATTTCAAAAATCATTTCATCAGTTTTCGTAGGATCAGGTTCCAATTCGCCAACCTGAACAATATTGGGGATCTCCCCCTGCGTGCGAAAAACCGCATATTCGTCGTTGAATTTCCACCAAGAATCCAGGTCGACCGTAAAACCACGCGCCCCTGTTCTGGCGTCAATACACTCTAAAAACCTAAAACCAGCCATTTTACCATTGTAGCACACTTTGTTAAAAAAGTCAATATATGATACAATGTTTTCATTAAAAGAAGGGGGATTTATGGCGAAAAAAGATAATAAGGTTATGGGAACGAAAGCAACCGATGACGAAGGCAAGAAAGCCGCGCTCAATTTGGCGGTCGAACAATTAAATAAGCAGTTCGGCACGGGCGCGATTATGACGCTTGGCGACGCATATAAAATTTGCGTGGAAACGATTCCGTCGGGCACGTTGTCGCTCGATTTGGCGCTCGGCGGCGGTTATCCAAAGGGTCGTGTGGTCGAAATTTACGGTCCAGAATCGTCGGGAAAGACCACTTTGACTCTGCACGCTATTGCTGAGGTTCAGAAAAATGGCGGCGCGGCGGCGTTCGTCGACGCGGAACACGCGCTCGATCCGTATTATGCCAAGCGTTTGGGGGTCGATACGGCGAATTTGCTCGTTTCGCAACCGGACAACGGCGAACAAGCGCTCGAAATTGTGGAGACTTTGGTGCGTTCCAATGCGGTCGATTTGATCGTTTTGGATTCGGTGGCGGCGCTCGTCCCGCAAGCGGAAATCGACGGCGATATGGGCGATTCCCTACCTGGTTTACAGGCGCGGCTCATGTCGCAGGCACTGCGCAAACTGACCGCGATTATCAACAAAAGCAAGGCGACTGTTATCTTTATTAACCAAATCCGCATGAAGATCGGCGTGATGTTCGGCAATCCGGAAACCACGACTGGCGGCAACGCCCTGAAATTTTACGCGTCGCAACGCGTCGATATTCGCCGCATTGGACAGATTAAAACCGGCGAAGACGTCATCGGCAACCGCGTCCGTGTAAAAGTCGTCAAAAACAAAATTGCCCCGCCCTTCCGCCAAGCTGAATTCGACATCATGTTTAACGAAGGCATCTCCACCACCGGCGACGTGTTGGATTTGGCGGCGGAAAATGACGTGGTGGCGAAATCCGGCGCGTTCTATAAATATAACGACGCGACTATCGGTCAGGGTCGCGAAGCGGCAAAACAATATTTGAAAGACAATCCGGAAATTTTGGCGGAAATCGACGCGAAGGTGCGCGAGAAACTGAAAAAGGACGATTTGTAATTGTCATGCGAATAAAGATCAAAAAAACGCGCGATAATGTTAGCCTGCCGAAATACCAAACATCGGGCGCAGCGGGTTTTGATCTTCATGCCGCAATTGACGAAGTCGTCACCATTGAGCCAAACGGGATTGGCGCATTCCCGACCGGCATCGCAGTGGAAATCCCCGCGGGTTATGAACTGCAAATTCGCCCGCGCAGCGGTTTAGCGTACAAACATCACGTAACCATGCTCAACGGCATTGGTACGATTGATTCGGATTTTCGTGGCGAAATGCAGGTTTTGCTGATTAATTATGGCAATCAGGATTTTATCGTAACGCCGAACATGCGCATCGCCCAAGGCATCGTCGCGCGCGTCGAACATGTCGAATGGCAGGAAGTAGATAATCTATCCGAAACTGATCGCGGCGAGGGCGGGTTGGGGAGTACGGGACATTGAACTATGCGTGAAATCGAAAAAATCGCTCCCGACGACGCCGATCACGACGTGGTCGAAAACGGCCTCTGGACCTTCGCATCCAATTTCGGAATCTCGCGCGACATGGCGGTGAGATTGGGTCACGATGTTTTGATAAATCAGAATACGAGAAAATAACTCATGAAAATCACGAAAATCTCCCCCGCCGTTAAAACCGCTGGACGATATAATGTGTTCGTCGACGAGGAATTTTCGTTCAGTCTGGACGAGTCGCAACTCGTTAAACTCGGTTTGCGGAATGGACAGGAATTTTCCGCGGAGGAACTCGCCGAATTAAAATCCGAATCGGATTTCGGAAAAAATTACATTCGGGCGGTGGATTTGATCTCGCGACGATTGCGGAGCGAACGCGAAATTCGCGATTACGCCTTTCGCAAACAATGGACCAAGGAAAACACTGCGCGCGTAATCGAGCGTTTACGCGAACGGGGATATTTGAATGACGCCAAATTCGCCGAAAGTTTCGTGCGTTCGCGCGCTAATTTGCGAAACTTCTCGCGGCGCAAAATGGAGTTGGAATTAATGAAAAAGGGAATTTCGAAAAATATTATTGGGGAAATTCTCTCCGAATCCGACGAATTTGACGAATCGGCAGCACTCCAAAAACTGATCGCAAAAAAACGCACACATTATACGGACGAACGAAAATTGATTGCGTATTTAATGCGGCAGGGATTTAGTTACGACGACATAAAATCCAACCTAAAGTAAAAGTGATTTTCCCCATAAAAGGGTGACACCCTTAGCCCTTCACCCTTAGCCCTTCACCAGCGCTATCCGACCCCGACTGGGATTGATTTACATAACCGATACTGCAGAATGTTATTATGGCAATACGAGATACCGTAATAAAATCCGTGTTTTGGATGTTCAAAATACGATTGCTCATGGCTGTGATTTTTGCGGTCGCGCTCATAGGGCTATTGGTCGTGATCGCTTCTCCTCGCAACCATTCAATTAGTAACCAAAATATTGTGGAAACGAAAAAGAGCACCTTCAACGAAATGCTAGGCAATTGGAGTATATACAACAAAAAAACCGTGCAAAAATGCACGAAAGTCACAGGATTTATACCTCAAAAATGCCATGAATACCAAGATACTTATGTTTGGACACTAAAATTTAACGATTCCGACGGATCTGAAATTTTTTGCGATTTTGAGTCAGATTACAGCAGTGATAAAGGTTTTTATGACGATATGAAAAGGTGCAACGAAAACGTTGCAGCAAGATTAGTAAGCAAATCAACAAACGGACGTGGCACTGAATTAATTATAAACTATGACATACAAAAAGATAAAGATCTTTACCCAAAAAATTTGACTTTCGACACTCTTGTGCGTAAAAAAATGATTAAAAAAATCAGCGCCAACATAAAAAGCGACGATTTCGGAGATTACCTAGACGAATATTTATATTGGCGATCGAGAACCGCTGAAAATGCAAACATAAGCGTAGGGATCTCCGGTTGTTATGCTGACGGTCAGTGTAATAATTATATTATACAATCTAGCACTGACTTCTCAATTACAGCGTACAGCAAAAATGTAAAAAGTAACGCCAGCAGCAAGAAAAGCGATGGCGACAGACCTAATATGATAATTTTAGACAGTTACCTCGACCTCGAAAAGTTGCGCTAAAATCGCATCTTGCTACAAAGACGGTCTTTGTAGCAAGATCGCATTTTACTCTGTTAAGTATTGATTTTTTTATTAAAGTATGCTATAATGGTAAGATGAGCAATTTTGAGGTGTCCCCCCCCCGATTCGAACAGCATGTCGCGGCGACTGATATTGATCGCGATAAGGAAATCAAAGTTCAGATCTGGAACGACCAAAAAACCGTGCATTACGACAGCAGCAACCGACCCGGTTATTTCGCGGGTCGAACATACGCCGACATGATGGCGCACCTGTTTCCCGATGAGTTTGATTTTTCCGGAACAGTTTCGAAAAGCAGCGGGCTGAGCCTGACCGAATTGTGGCGAGAACAAGCAACGCACGAAAACGTCCGTCGACGCAATGTTATGGATCAGAATTACGCACCGCCGTATTTCGGCGGTTACAACCGCATGATGGCGGACGGCAATAATATTTTGAGTATTGGTTGCGGACCGGCAACCGGCGAAGCGCGACTGTCCATCCTACACCCCGAATTATCAGTCATGGGTATCGACATCGCCATTCGCGAACGCAACAAATTCGTCATTGGCGCGAAAGGCTTGCAAATGGCGTGCGGTGATGCCGGAAACATGCGCAACCTATTGCCCGACAATTCGATCGACGGTATTATCGAATCCCAATCCGCGACAGCCTGGACACTGGACGAAAAAGAATTGCGCAAACAAGCACGCGAAAAAAGCCGTGTGGCGAAAATTGGCGCAGTTATGCGAATAACCTGTATGCTCGATGACGACATAGTTCGCGCAAAACAACAGATGAAACGTTATTATGGTTTTGAATCAACACTCAAAGGCATGGGGTGGGCGACCGAACTTGTCGCGCTTCATGATCCTGGCGAATATAACCTCAGTTGCGTCATGATCGCCGCCGAAAAACAACGTTAAACGACCCTTTTGCTACAAAGACAGTCTTTGTAGCAAAGGACTGCGCGTTCATTCCTGTTCGGCGTGTTTTGCGGCGGGTTTTGGTTTACGAAACGGATTTTCAAAATCGCCGGGGGCGGCGGGAGCGTTAGCGACGACTTTTTGCACCACTTTTTCCTGGACGGTGGGAGATTTAACGGTGATTTTCTGATTATCTATCGCGATAATTTGACTGCGCGCAACGGTCAGGTGCGCGATGGATAAACTTTTCATCATGGTCGGTTTGAGGTACAGTTGCTGGATCATAAAAGTTTCCGGATCGAGCGTGTAATTGTCCACCCGCCCGAGTTTATGGCGATGTTCATCGATCACCCACAACCCGGACAGTTCAAAACGAAAATCCATGACCTCGCCGAGCCGCACCATGCCGTCCGGCGACAAAATATTATCCGACGAATCCACAATCGCACCGAGTTCGCCAAATTCGCGAATATCCTCCGCGAAAACCACCGCGGGTGAAAAATCCACCATCGGTCCGGAAACGTAAAACGCCACAATTTTCAAACTGCGCGGATCAACAATCGCCGCATCCAATCGCGCCAACGGCTGCCCCGTCTGCAACGACATCACCGGCGCACCCAACATGTTCTGGATTGTTATAAGCATAAATCCATTGTAACACATTTAGCGCAAATGGCTACTTTTTCGTGTCAATTTTGATCGGACCAATATCGACTTTGACGCGATCACCGTCGGTACGAACATGCACATTTAATTCATCGCGGAAAATTTGACCGGCGCGCTCAACGCCGGGCTGTCCTGCCCGCGATAACCAAATGCCGCCGCAGGTCGCCGCCGCCATGAGCAGCATAAACATGATCACCACATTCGCCCACAATCCACGACTCCATTTCGCGCGTACCATCGATACGGACAAACTAATGAAACTGAAAAGTAGCATAAACACGAAGCTCAAAACCAATATGATACTCGCCACAAACAGCGGTTTCATCACAATACTGACCGAAAAAATCATCACGATCACCCCCGCCATCGCGACCGTGAATGCGATCAAGGTCGGCACAAAACCGATCAACAGAATTATCCCGAAAAACGCCATGATGCCGTGCACGATCGGATTGACGCGATGAGATTCTCGCTGGGATTGAAAACTTTTTTTGACCCTCTCGGCTGTTTCTTTGCCAGTTTCAATAACACGTTCACCGGCATTTTTGACCTGTTCTTTGATCGATTCGATATCGACCGACTCGCCGCGCATTTCCAATTTTTCGGATGCAGTTTCCGCCGCCGGCGCAACGATCCAAACCACGATATAGACGAGAAGCAACATGCCCACACTCGGGAAAATCACCAAGATCACGAACAAAACGCGCAACAACGTCACGTCCCAACCGGTATATGCCGCTAACCCCGCGATCACGCCGCCGAGCACCGCATTGTCGGTGTCGCGATAGAACTTTTTGGTCGACCTGCCGTCGTCTTTGCCGCGCGTGAACAAGTTGTCGCGCCAATCGTTGTCCTTGCTCTTGCTCTTTTTCTTACTGGAACCGGAATTTGAACCGGAACTTTCCTCGCCGGAAAAATCAGCGGGCGCGCCTAGTTGTTCTTCGATTGCCGCAACATCGCTCTCGGTGATGACGCTGTCTTTGACCACGCCGCGCGCCGCCAAAATTTCCGTCATGCGGATTTCGATGTCCTCCATGGCGTCGATTTCGTCGCCCAAACTTTTTCGAACTGCGATTAAATATTTTTCTAACTCTTTTTTGGCACTCACGTCAATGTCGTACGATACTCGCGCCAGATGGATTTTGGTAATTTCGTTCATTCTTCACTCCCTTCCAGAGTTTTAATTGATGTATTTAGCGACCCGATATCTTCTGCTAACCTATTCTTTACCGCCCGGCCATATTCGGTAATTTTGTAATATTTACGCGGCGGACCTTGGTCGGATTCATGCCATTCATAATCGAGTAAATCGTCCTTGTGCAACCGCGACAACAGCGGATAAATCGTACCTTCCGCAACATCAACATTGGCGCGCCTCAATTCATTCAAAATTTCCGACGTATAAACAGGTTTTTTAACGATCAGCAGAACCATGTAACAGAGCAGTCCTTTACGAAATTGCGTGCTCAAACTTTCGGCATATAATTTTACTTGTTCATTGGAAAAACTGTATAACATACTACTATGTTATACCAAATATTTTGCCGTGTCAAGTATTTTTTGATTATTTTAGCCTTCTCAACAAATAAAATCGCTCTTGGTTGCCGTTTGCGCCTTTAATTTCACTATCGGCTTTATCCTTAACAATAAAATATTGCCGCGCCCAGATTTCGAAATCGTGCAGGATTTTGCGGCGTTCAGTATCGTTTTTTATAACGCCGGCATTTTTGACACGATTCCCCGTTTCAAATTGCGGTTTGACCATTGCGATAATTTCCGTATCCCGCCCGCACAAATTTTGCGCCACATGCGGCAGAATTTCACGCAAGGAAATAAATGATACGTCCGCGAGGATTAAATCCAGGGATTGAATGATAGCGCGCTCCTTCTCGCCGTTTTGCCCCACTCCATTCCGATCACTAGATTGCCGTGGTTCAAAACGGCTCGCGTCGCTACTCACGACATCGCGAATATCCGTTTTTTCATGCAATTCAATGTCCGACCGACCGCGCAATTTCGGGTGCAGTTGGTTCGTGCCGACGTCGATGGCGATGACTTTTTGCGCCCCGCGCGACAATGCGAATTCAGTAAATCCACCGGTCGATGAACCAATGTCCAAAACAATTTTATTTGTGAAATCGATCTTTAATTTCTCGGCGACCGATTTTAATTTTAACGCCGCGCGCGATACGAATTGTTCGTCCTGATTTAGTTTAATTTCCGAATTTTCCGACACGAAAAAACCGGGTTTCATAATCGCCCGCCCATCGACCGAAACTTCGCCGAGGCGGATGTAATTTTCCGCTTGCGAACGGCTGGCGACCACGCCGCGCCGCACGAGTTCTTGATCCAAACGAAGTTTCATGCAAGCACCTCCGTCGCGGAGGCGAGAATGCCGCCGCCAACACAAATTTCGCCATCGTAAATCACGATTGATTGACCGGGCGCGATGGCGCGTTCGGGATTTTGTAATTTTAATATAATTCTATCGCCATCGGGCGAAATTTTCGCATCAATTAATGACGCGCGATGGCGCACGCGAATTTGGTAATTTTTGTCAAAATCCGGCGCGCCGTTGATAAAATGAACGTCGGACAAAATAATTTCTTCGCGCCAGAAATCATCGTTGTTGAGATCCGCCGAAACGTAAACCTCATTTTTCACCATGTTTTTATCGACGACATAGTACGGCAGGCCGCCGCCAACGCCCAAACCGTGCCGCTGTCCGAAAGTATAAAAAATCGCACCATCATGCCGACCTAAGACTTTGCCGGTTTTTTTATCAATGATGTTGCCCGGTTTAGTTTCGACGAATTGCGACAAAAATTCGCGAATGCCGACGCTGCCGACAAAACAAATGCCTTGGGAATCTTTTTTGCGCGCTGTGATTAAACCGCGTTTTTCGGCTTCGCGGCGCACGTCTTCTTTTGTTAAAAAATCACCAATCGGAAAGAGAGTTTTTTCCAGCGCGCTTTCCGTAATTCTGTATAAGAAATAGGTTTGGTCTTTGTCTTTACATTTTGCCATGAGAAGTTTTGTTAAATTTTCAGATTGTTTTTCTGAATCACTGATTATCTGCGCGCGAGAGGCCGATGGAGTCAACCGAGTGACAGGGTCCCCGCTTGATTCATCAAGCATGGGGATGTTACCCGGCTTGAATCGCTCGGACTGAGCCGGTGATGAAGAAAAATAATCTGAAAATTTGTTGTGTACTCGCGCGTAATGACCGGTTGCGATCATGTCCGCGCCGGCGGCGACGGCGGCGTTCAAAAACAACCCGAATTTAACTTCCTGATTACACATAATGTCGGGGTTCGGAGTGCGTCCCGCCGAATATTCACGGATCATATAATCGACCACTAAATCTTTATATTCGGTCTGAAAATCGAAAACTTTGAACGGAATGCCGAGTTTGACCGCCACGCGTTTCGCATCCGCCAGATCCTCCGCCCACGGGCATTTCATACCGGGCAAATCCTGCGTCCAGTTTTTCATATAGACGCCAGTGACATCGAAACCTTGCTCGATGAGCAGTGCCGCGGTGAGCGACGAATCAACGCCGCCCGACATGCCAACGTAAACTTTGGTCAAGATAGTTCCCTTTCGTGTCGTAAAATGTCGCGCAGAATCGGTTTTAGTGCCGCGATTTCGTCGTCAGTTGTCGATCGCCCCAAACTAATCCGAATTGATCCGTCGGCAATTTCGGGCGTCAAGCCAATAGCGGTCAAAACATGACTGCGCGAACCTTTATTCGCCGCACAGGCTGAACCGGTCGCCACACACACGCCGTTTTGATCGAGCGCGAACACCGCCCGTTCGCCGTCCAAGCCCGGCAAAGAAAAATTCAACAGGTTCGGCAAACGATGTTTTTGACTGCCGTTAATTACTATGTCTGGAAATTCCTGCACCAGGAATTTTTGCAAATCATCGCGCAGTTTTGCGAGTCGAATCACCTCATTTTTGCGATGTTTTTCCGCGAGTTCCAAGGCTTTCGCAAAACCAACCGCACCCGCGACATTCTCCGTCCCGCTCCGTAACCCGAGTTCCTGCCCGCCGCCGACAATTAGCGGTTTCAACACGATGCCCGCCCGCACATACAACAACCCGACCTGTTTCGGACCGTAACATTTTCCAGCGTTCAGTGTCATTAGATCCACGCCTAGCCGCGCGACGTTAATATCCAACAAACCCGCAGCCGCCGACGCGTCGGTGTGTAAATATAACGGGGTTTTATTGCCGTGTTCGCGTCGTTTGACACGAATGTCGGCGATGATCCGCGCGATTTCTTCGATTTCCTGGACTGTGCCGATTTCGCTGTTTGCATAACCAATCGAAACGAGTTCGACATCGTCGGTAATCGCGGATTTTAATTCATTCAAATTAATCTGACCCTTTTCATCAACTGGCAGAATTTTCCCATCGCGATTTTTCACGACATTTAACACCGACATGTGTTCGATTACAGTCGTGACGATCTTTCCATCGACCCCGAGCAGTGCCAAATTAACCGATTCGGTTGCACCGGCGGTAAAAATAATTTCGGTCGGTCGCGCGCCGATTATGGACGCGATCCGGTGGCGAGCGTCCTCGAAATCATTTCGAACCCGAACCGCGGGCATATAATTCGCCGACGGATTGTAAAATAGATCGGTCAAGTACGGCATCATCGCCGCCAAAACTTTCGCATCAATCGGCGTCGCCGCCGCATAATCGAGGTATATCATGTTAATAGTATAACAGATTATTGCGCGGTTGTCATTAGTTGTCATTCCGCACTTGCTACCGGAATCTACCTCCCACCGCTCGTCATTGCCGGGCTTGTCCTGGCAATCCATTACTTTGTATAAAAATATGCAACAATAATATTTCTATTTCATTGTGGTCCTCCGAAGTAATAGACCCCGAAACAAGTTCGGGGTGACAAGCAAATACATCGTATTTGATATAAAAAGTCATAGCCATTGTCGCCGACATTTTTTACCTACCTTAACAGGGGTCGGTCGCCGACATAGTCGCCGACATTTTGGCTTTACAACTCTGCCCAACTTTGACCGGTTTTGATGTCGACTTTGAGGCGAACGCCGAGGTTGGGATAGATGTTTTCCATGATTTGTTTTAACTTCGCACTGACTTCATCAACACATTCGGGGGCGCATTCCATCATGATGGAATCGTGGATTTGTAAAATCTGCCGCGCCATTGCCCCGTCAATTTCCCGTTCGACACGCAACATTGCCATTTTCATGAGGTCGGCTTCTGTGCCCTGGATCGGCATGTTTGCCGCCGAACGTTCCGCGGCGGATTTTTGGATAAAGTTCGGCGAATTAACGTCGGGCGTGTTGCGCCGGCGACCAAACAAAGTTTCAATGTAGCCGTCGGTTTTGGCTTTCTGGATCGTGCGGTCCAGGAAATCGCGGATCGGTTTGCGCAGTTCGAAATATTCATTAATGAAACGTTTCGCATCGGTCATATTCATATCCGTCGCGATCGACAAACCGTGCGGCGACATGCCGTACAACACACCGAAATTGATGATTTTGGCGGCACGGCGTTGGGCGGGCGTGATTTGATCGACGGAAATATTAAAGGCTTCGGCGGCGGTCAGGCTGTGAACGTCGGCATTGTCGTCATTGAACATTTCGATCAGTTTCTCGTCGTGCGACATCGCCGCGGCGAGGCGCAATTCAAATTGCGAATAATCGGCGCTGATTAAAATTTTTCCGGGCGACGCCACAAAAGCTTGGCGGACTTTTTTGCCCAGATCCGTGCGGACGGGAATATTTTGCAGATTCGGATTCGATGACGACAAACGTCCGGTTGATGTCGCGTCCTGATGAAAAATTGTGTGCAAATAACCATTTTTGTCGACCAATTCCGGCAACGCGTCGGTATAAGTATTTTTTAATTTCGTAACTTCGCGATATTCGATAATTTCGCCGATGATCGGGTGCAAACCTCGTAATTTATCCAGTTCTTTCCGACCGGTTGAAAAATATCCGCGAATGGATTTTTTAATGCCGGTCGACGGCAACTGCATTATCTTAAACAGCGCGTCCGACAGTTGCGGTGCGGATGAAATATTAAATTCATACCCCGCGTGATCCCAAATTTTCTGCTTCTTATCGCAAATTATTTGCATTAAATCATTGCTGATTTCCGTTAGTTTCTGAACATCGACTTTCACGCCGCGCGCCTGAATTTTGGCGAGTAAATTCTGCATTGGAAAATCCAATTTTTGCGCCAAATGATATAATTGCGACATGGATTCAAGTTCCGACCGCTGCATTTCGTAAAGTTTTTTCAGTTCTTCGAGATTCGCAACTTTCTCGACCCGACCGAGCAAAAATCCGGCGAGGCGCACGTCAAATTCGATTTCCGGCAGTTCCGCGTCCGCATTTTCGCGCAATAATTTCTCCGCCAAAACTTTGCCGTCATTAACCACAATTTTACCGTTCGACAATGTGAAAAATAATCCAGGATTATCGCCGGTTTCTTTTGGCTCTGGATCTTTATTTAATAATTCGGGCAAACGACGAATCAGTGATTTGAATTCCAATTTTTCGAGTTCGGCGCGCAATTTTTCGACGTCCACTTTCGTAACATCCATTTTCGCTAAGTCTAGTTTCAGCGGCGCATCGCACCAAATTTTTGCTAATTCTTTCGACAGATACGCTAGGTCGCGCCCCGTTTCCAACTTTTCGCGCCAAGCGCCCTTAATTTTATCCAAATTTGCAAAAACGCCGTCCAGAGTTTCAAATTCCTGCAACAACGAAACAGCAGTTTTTTCACCGATGCCGGGCACGCCCGGAATGTTGTCGGAAGTATCACCCTTCAACGATTTCAAATCCAAAAATTGATCGACGCGCAGAGCATATTTCTGTTCGGTCGCCGCCACATCAAACTTTTCGATATTGGTGAAACCTTTTTTCAACGCGTATAGTTCGGTATTTTCATCAATCAGTTGCAATAAATCGAGATCCGACGACACCATGATTGTACGTAGATTTTGCGCATTAGCGAGTTTATCAAACGTGCCGATGATGTCGTCCGCCTCATAATCGTCGAGTTCGTATAGCGGAAAATGAAAAGCGTCGAGGAGTTCATGAAGCGTCGGAATTTGCGCATAAAAGCCCGGGGGAGCGGCATGACGGTTTGCCTTGTATTCGGGATACATGGCGACACGGCGGCGAATATTAGTTTTCGCTTTGTCCCACGCGATTGCCACGTAATCTGGTTTGATCTGACTCAGAATTTCCATAGCGATCGACGCAAAACCATATACTCCGCCCGTCAACACACCCTCACGCGTCGACAGATTCGGCATCGCATAATAACCGCGATAAAATACCGATTTCCCATCGATCAACACCAGCGTTTTTTGATCAGTCATACAAGTATTATAGCACGGCTCGCCGCTTATTTTCGGTATCGGATCAGTTTTCCACGATTCGCCACAGCTCTCACGGCGAGATAACTGTCGGGGTGAGCCGCCATCGGCGAGGTTATCGACATGCGCCATTCGCGCGGCGATAGTGCTTCGTCATAGTGCTGCGCAGTTTCTGCACCGAGCATTTCGAGCATCGGAATCGAAGGAAGTTCCTCCTCTGGTATGCCCTTGCTTTTCAAATCTTCCAAAAACTGTTCTGTGTCGACCGTACGACTAGATTCGCGAAGCTTGCGCGATGTTTTATCCATAAGCAGCACATTTGCACCGTACATCGCCGCATAACCACCTGCGATGATAATGAAAGGTAGAGGAGTTGTTCGCCTAAAAGCGTACGCGGTTATAGGCGCAAAAAAGAAGTCCGCAACCTCCAACCCGGCTAAAGCCCGTTCGCCGATAGCGTTGCACTCCAAAGTTCTCTGGATAATCGACTGATGCAAATTCTCGTCGAGCGCCGTCGCCCAGGCTTCGCTGTCAGTCATTTCGCGTTTCGGATTTTCCGTTAACTCGTCGATGCGTTCGTCAATCGCTGTCCGATTTAAGTAATTTATGGCGATTGGTTTACCGAAACCATTTCGTATCAACTCATTATCGAGAATTGGCGAAAACAACAAATCGCCGCGCGCCGGTTCGGGCGGTTCGACGCGCTGACTTTTGATAGAAGTCGCCGCCATAATGCCACCGCTGTCGCGACCGTTAATCGTCTCTTCATAAACCGACCCCCCCCCGCTGTACTCTGACAAAATTTGCCCGCGGAACATACCGGGGCGGTTGATCGCACGAAAAAGTTTCTGGTTGACCATGATTCGTTCGAGGTCGACCATGGGTTGGTTGGTATTCGGATTGGTCGGAAATCGAAAACGTGATATTAGCAGCGGATTTTTGCTCTGTATCTGTTTCAGTTCAATAAATTCTCGCGGCGACATACAAAAACGATCCGGCGTAATATCGCCCAACTCGCGCTCTGACACTTCCTGCACCTGCGCCAGAGATGTCCAATTTTTAGAGTTAAAACCGCTCATTTTACCATTGTAGCACACTTTTGTAAAAAAGTCAAGCGATTTATGCTTATTTTCGATATCTAATCAGTTTTCCGCTGTTCACGATCGCGGATAACGCCAAATGAGAGTCGGGGTGGAGCGATAACGGAGCGAACGCCGACATGTGCCATTCGCGCGGGGCGGTGATTTCGTGATAGTATTTCAGGGCGCTGTAATGTTCGGCGGTGGAAATTTCCCTCGCCTTTTCGATTATTTCGGCGGTTTCTTCGTCTATCTCCTCGTCCCCGTACTCGTCCGCTATATTTGTTACAACTCCCGCGAGAACGCCCGCAAAAACGGCTTCTTCGTCGATCCTGCCCGCCATTTTCATTAACCTTTGTGATTGACGAAATGCGTGAATTAGATCACCCACATACGCCCCGCCGTAAAAAAGTGCTGGCGTAATCACTTTATGCGCCATAGCGCCATAAACAAACGGCGCTGTTTCCACCACGCTGGTTATCGGGTTTCCGCTCAAATTCAGGTTTACACTGTTGCGCTTGATCGACTGACGCAGATTTTCGTCCATCGCAATCGCCCAGGCTTCTTCGTCGGTCATTTCTTTTTTTCGTTTCGGATTCTCCTTTAATTCGTCGATGTGTTCGTGGATCGCGGTGCGGTTCAGTTTATTATTCCCGACCGGACGTGTTATGCCGGCGCGAAGCATGAATTTGGTAATTTCCCCACACATTCCCGACGGTGCGGCGATTAAACCCGTGCACGGCGGTTCGGGTGGTTCTTTACGTGCGCGTTTTGCGCCGGTCGCCGCCATAATCCCACCAACATTGCGACCACTGATTTCGTCATCATAACTCGACCCCCCTCCATTGAATTCGGTCACATTCTGACCAACAAAGTGACCGAAAAGGTTCGCTATTGCAACACGCCCCTGACTTACCTGGATCCGATCAAGATCGATCATCGGTGCACCAGTATTGGGATTGGTCGGAAAGCGAAAATCAGTGATCGACAGCGGATTTTCCTTATAAAAACGGCGCGTCCCTATAAATTCTGACGGGGTCAGGTTGTTCGGATTAAAATCATCGCCAAACGCTTCCTTTGTTTTCTTCTGAATATCCGGTATCGATATCCAATTCTTGGATTCATGTTTGCTCATCTTTTACTTCCGATACCTTATTAGTGTGCTGGCGTTCATGAGCGCCGCGAGGGCGAGATGTTTGTCAATGTGAATGGCATGCGGGCTAAATAATGATATGTTCCATTCGCGCGGGGCGGTGATTTCATCATAATATTGGGCGGCGCTCATGGGAATTTCGGGCGTTTCGTTGTCTGATTCCCCTGTCGCTTCTGTTTCATTTGCCGCCGCGGTAGTTTTGGCATCGATTTTTTTCGCCTTGCTTATGAGGAATTTTCGCGTTCCATACGTCACCGCCAGATCAGTTCCCCAATACCAAGCAAATTCAAGGTATTTTTTGTAGTTTTCAGGAGAGCTAGCGATGCCCTTGTACGCAAAAGATTCAAACATAGTGAGAAGATAGCCTGTACTGACTATATTCGATTTACGACTGCGAAGTATCATTGATCGGCGGAAATTTTCGTCGAGCGCCGTCGCCCAGGCTTCGCTGTCAGTCATTTCGCGTTTCGGATTTTCCTTTAACTCGTCGATGCGTTCGTCAATTGCGTCGCGATTCAACGCATGTTGCGCAATTGACCGGCAAGTTCCATAAACTCCGTGCCTGGTCTTATTATCTGTGTCTACTTCTGGCGGAAAAATCAACTCGCCGCGCGGCGCTGCGGGCGGTTTTGTGAGTTTGCGCTTGGCGGCGGTCGCCGTTAGAATGCCGCCAACATTACGACCACTGATAGTTTCGTCGTAACTCGACCCCCCCCCGTTAAATTCGGTTATATCGTGTCCGACGGTATGTGCGAGAAACTTCGCGACGCGCAATAAATTCTGGCTCGCCTGGATCCGGTCGAGATCGATCGTCGGCGCGCCGTTGGCATTCGCCGGAAATCGAAAATTGGTGATTGACAGCGGATTTTCCGAATAAAACCGCCGCGTCTCGAGATATTGCGACGGATCGAGGTCGTTTAAATCAACCGGTTTATCACCAAAAAATTCCTGTGTTTTTCTCTGAACATCAGATAACGCAATCCATTTTTCCGATTTAGACCTGCTCATCTCACCATTTTATCACACATTAGCTAAAAAGTCAAATGTTTTATGGCTATTTATGATTACTTTCGAGTTGGTTCGGGGTTGTAGAGGTATTTTTTCGGGAATAAAATTGGAATTTCGTCGGGTAATTGAGTATCACCGTAAATTTGGGTGATTTTTTGCGCCGTGTCCGGCAAAAACGGGCGCAAATATTTCGCGATCAGGATTATTCCGCCCGATAAATGATCCAAAATTTCTGTCAACTTAGCGTCATCGCCGGATTTGGCGACTTCCCAAGGTTTGGTTTCGTCGACGTGTTTGTTGAGGTTTTGAATCCCGCTCCAGATCGTTTCGATCACGCCGTTGATGTCGAAACTGTCGTTGGATGCGAGTTTTTCCGGATTGGCGAAAATCTCCGCATCGGTCAATTCGGTTGGCGTCAATGTGCCGCCGCGGTATTTCTTGATCATATTTGCCACGCGCGAAACTAAATTGCCCAAATCATTGGCGAGTTCCCCGTTATAGGCCGACTCGAGCTTTTCCCAAGTGAAATCGCCGTCGTCAAAGGTCGGAATGTGCCGCGAAAAATAGTAGCGAAAAGCGTCCGCGCCATAATTTTCGATGATTTCGAGCGGGCTGACCACATTGCCGAGCGATTTACTCATTTTTGCACCACCAACGTTGATGAAACCGTGCACGAGCAGTTTTTTCGGTAGTTCCAGACCGAGCGCGAGCAGGATTGCGGGCCAAATGATGGCGTGGAAACGCACGATGTCCTTGCCAACAATTTCAACGTCGGCGGGCCAAAAGTCGGTTGGTTGACCGACTAACTTCCCACGCCGCTCGTCAAGCCCGTCGTTACAGGTTTCCTCACCGACTCTCTCGCCGTCCTTCGATAGTCGCGCGGAAAGTTGTTGCTCAACCTCCGGGTATCCTAGCACGGTGATGTAATTTGACAACGCGTCCACCCAAACGTACATGATTTGCGAGTCGTCGTTCGGGACGGGAATGCCCCATGATAACTTTTCTTTCGGACGAGAAATCGATACGTCCTGTGCGCCGTCCTTGATTAACTCCAAAATTTCCTTGCCGCGCCATGCGGGCATGATATTTTTCGACGCGAATTCGCGAATTTGGTCGGTGAATTTCGAGACGCGCAGATAATAATTTGATTCGGACAATTTTTCGAGCGGCTTGTTATGGTCGGGACAAATGCAACTGATGTTTTTTGCTTCGGTTTCAGTCAAAAATGCTTCGCAACCTGAGCAATACCAACCCTCGTACGTTGATTTGTAAATGACGCCCGCCGCGTCGAGTTTGCGCCAGATTTCCTGCACGCGGCGTACGTGATCCGGATCGGTGGTGCGCACGTTCACAATATAATCGAAATCCAAATTCAATGTTTCGCGCATTTTCACAAATTCCGGTTGCAACGAATCGACCAATTCTTGCGGTGTTTTACCCTGCTCCTTGGCTTTCTGTTCGATTTTCGTACCGTGTTCGTCCGTGCCAATCGACATCAATGCCGGACGATTTAGAATTTCCGTTTGATAACGGAGCAAAATATCGCCGTACAAATAATCCATCGCCGTACCGATATGCGGCGCAGCGTTGGCGTACGGAATCGCCGTCGTGATGTAATAGTTTTTCATGTATTCCATTCTAACATATTTCTTGAGATAAAAGTATTGACTTATCGAGCGTTATCCCATATAATGGTGCTTATGAAAAGGTATCAATATAAAAATCGACGGCGCAAGGGGAAAAAGTGGGTGTGGGTTACGGTTGTTGTGGTCGTTTTACTTGCTGCCGCGGGGGTTTTATTGTGGATGAATCGTGATAAAATTGATTTTTTGGGGGGCGGGTCGAAATCTTCTGAAACTGATGAAAAATCCGCGGACAAGGAAGATGATGGAGCTAAACTAGATAAAACTGATCCCAAAAAACCGCCGATTGAGCAGAATTGGACGTCCGATGATCGACCGATGACATTCGATGTTTGGGTGACATATCAACATGCGGACGACCAAGCATTCCGAGTTCGCGTGCAAACTAACAAGTATTTGTCGGGCGGAACATGCACGTTAAAAATCGGCGACTATTCGGAAACGGTCAACGTCGTCCCCAGCGCGCAAGCGTCGACATGCGAAGGTTTTGACGTTCCGACGAGCAACTTTTCCGGCAAAAATTTCGTGATTACGGTTGTATCCGGCGATGACATTAGCGCAGTGAAAGGAGAGTTTTGATGCGAAAAATGAAAAGTTTTCTGATACTGACGCTCCTGATAATTATTGGCGCAGTGACGCTGTCGATGTGGTCGAATGACAAATCGGCGAATGCGTATTTGACTGGTTTTAATCCTGGAAATATCATCAGTGATTATGTTATGGGCAATAAAAGTACTATGACCGAGGCGCAGATTCAAACTTTTCTAAAAAGCAAGAATCCGTGCAATAAAAATACTAAATCCGACATCGATTGGGCGACGAATTACATGATCACGTACAATAATGCGACCACATGGAATATCAAAGACGGACATTTTGTGTGCATGGCGGACGAAAAATTCGGCGCGGACGGTTTGGCGACGAATGATGCGAACGGTGAAACTGCGGCGCATATCATTTGGCAAGCAGCGCAAGATTATTCGATAAATCCGCAGGTTTTGATTGTCTTGCTGGAAAAGGAACAGGGTTTAATCACCGATCAATGGCCCAACAACACCCAATATAAAAAAGCGACCGGTTACGGTTGTCCGGACACCGCGCCGTGCGATTCGCAATATTTCGGATTGCGCAGTCAAATTCGCTGGGCTGCAAATCTATTTCGAACGGTCTTAGACGGCGGTTGGACCAACTACCCCGTCGGCGTGAATTACATTTTGTATAACCCCGACCGTTCATGCGGCGGCTCGAACGTCAATATCGAGAACCGCGCCACCTCGGCACTCTACCGCTACACTCCCTATCAACCCAACGCTGGCGCACTGGCCGCCGGTTGGGGCACCGCCGCATGCGGCGCATACGGTAATCGGAATTTTTATAATTATTTTACAAGTTGGTTCGGATCGACTATGTCCACCGAGGTCAAGAGCGAGCCAAACGCGGCGTATAGAGTGTATAGCAGTATACAGAATAGACACGTTATCACCGGGTCGCAAACGGAATTAAACGATTATGTAAACCACGGCTGGAAACTTATAGGAAAAGTTTTTTCATACGACCCTAATGGAGGAACTGTATATCGTCTATATAGCAAAATAACTAATAGTTATTATTACACGACAGACACGAAAGAAAAAGGAGACCTCGAAAAAAACGGGTGGGTTGACGGCAACTCAACTTTCAAGTCAGATTTGAGCGGTCGACCTGTATTTAAGATGTTTAGCCAATCACAAAATATATTCTACTATACGAATAATATATATGAGTTGAGCGATTTGATTTTATCGGGTTGGAAAAATTATGGGGTGGCGTTTTATGAAAAGTCCGAGTACTCAGACCCGATATACAGACTATACAGCAATATATCTAAGTCATATTACTTAACTAGCGACATCAAAGACGCCGTCAGTTGCATGGTCGCTGGGTGGCGTTTCGACGGCGTTATTGCAAACGCAGGTTCTAGCAACGACTTGCCCGTTTATCACATGTTCAGCCCAATAACCAGCAAACATTATTACACATCGAACGCAACAGAAAAACAAAACTTAGTAGACAATGGCTGGCAAGGGGGCGGAACGATACTTGGAACCGTTCCAGACGGTATTGAAGTACACCGCCTATATGATAAAAATACCAATACAAATTATTTCTCGTCTAGCACAGAAGAAATATCCAGAATGATAGGAAATGGTTGGGTTGACGTTGGCATCGCGTTTTACTCTAATGGCGACATTGCAATACGTAGAATGTACAATCCAGCAAATAATACCCATGCGTACATCAGCAGTTTAAGCAGAGTTTATGCTTTAGCAGGTAAAGGCTGGGTCGACCATGGTATATCCTTCTTTGCATCATCTAAATCCGGACGCCCAGCATACCAAATGTGCGAAGAAGACAAAAAATATTTGCTAGCATTGTCGACAGAACAAAAAACTAACGCGCTTAATAGCGGGCTGAATGAATGCGGCATAGAGTTTTATTATTCCGACTCTGGAAGAAAGATAACTGTCTTCGAAAGCCCAATCACCGGTTGGATGCTACTGTCGGCAACTGACGATGAGTCAATCGACATCAAAAATCACGGCTGGATAGAAAAAGGTAGTTTCTTTGTGAAATAGAACTCATTTAATAAGTCTAGCAATTTTATTCCGTAAACCACGTGCCATATTCTTTAAAAATCGACACGACTTATTGTACGTCAACGTCTTCTTGATCTTTCTTGCGACTGAAATCTCCGGCTCGCGCAAAGATGACATGTACTTTTCCATCAACTCGAATATGTCCGGATAACGACTTAGAATTATTTCACGGTGCTCCTCAATTAGTTTCAACCGACGCTCGTTTCCGAATGATTTTGATTCATAATGAAAAACGAACGCATAATTCGCCGTCGCGCACTTGTACCCGCCCTGTCTAATTCGCATTGTAAAATCATTTTCTTCCGCAAAGCCCGGGTTATATATCTCATCAAATAAACCATATTTATCAATGATTGAACGTTTTATCAGCATGCAAAACCCGTGCGCAGTTGGGCATATATACATCTTTGGCAAGAACTTTTTTAATTTTTTGTAGTAACTGTAAGATTTTTCCGGCTTGAACGCATATCGCATATCAAGAGGGACAGACCAGTTTGTAGCGTTGCTGCCACGCGGAGAAACCACACTTATTTTCCGGTCGGAATATAAAACCTCCCGCATTTCATCCAAGAATCCTGGCGTGACTTTAGTATCGCTATTTAGCAACAATATATCAGTGTCTTTCGGTACTATTTTGAATACTGCATTATTGCAGTTGACCAGAAATCCAAGGTTCTTTTTATTTCTATGATAAAAGAAATTTTTGCAACTCCCGATTCTATCAAGAATATTTTTTTCTAATAGATCAGCCTCAGGTCCAATGTCGTTAACATAATAAACCAAGACATCGCTGCGATTTCCCACGTTATCAATTAGCGAATCGATATTTTTGTTAAGCGTATCCCAATCTGCATAAACTGGTACAATGATGCTTGTCTTTCTCATCTTCGTAATACTCCTTTAATCCTGCTTAATATTTTATCAAATAGTTTGATCGGCAAATATAGTTTTCGGTTTACCGTTAATCCATGAACTTTTATGATGCCATCAAACATTGCCGTGATATCAGCAAGGTACAATTCCATTTCTAGCGGTTTCACCTCGCACAAAAGCTTGAAGAGGCTTTTATAATTACTCTCCAGATCGTACTTTTTGCAAACATTTTTTGATGCAACTCGCGCCTTGGCCTTCGCGGCTTCCATGTTGTCATACACGTATTTAATTCTGTCCGCCAGATCATCAGCGTCGCCTGCGTTATAAAAATAACCGTTTTTTTCATCGTCTATTATCTCGACAGAACCTCCGGCTTTCGCAGAAATAGTTGGCACACCTAACGCAATAGATTCAAGAGTCACCAAGCCAAACGAATCAACAGATGAACACATCAGCGATATATCAGCATTTTTTGTATACAACAACGGCTCTTTTTTAAACCCAGTAAATTTCACCTGGCTATGTAAACCATTTTCCCTCACATACTTCTTTATGTCGTTATAGTATTCTCTATCTGATCTAGATCCGATCAGGTATAAGTTGGGGAACATATTACACTTCTTTAATCGTTCAATTGCTTTTACAGCATCGAGTTGATTTTTTATCCTCTGCACATTCCCAACTAGCACGATATTAAAACTATTATCATCAAACGGATTGTTGCCCTTGCTTCTTTCATCGATCTGCACTTTGTCTATCGACATAGGATAATTCACTAGCAACTTGTTTCTTAAATTATATTTTTCATAATTCAGTTTCGTCCACTCGGAATTGACAACTAATCCGACAGAAAGTTTGTCCATTATTTCTATAATGTGCTCTGCGGGCAATCTAGTCCGCCAAGCCCTTTTGTCGTCAACCAGCTCATGAATCGAGCACACGTGCGGCACACCGCACACTTTCGAAGCATAAGCAAGCCATGGCATATCGATAGTGTATGTCATGGTTGCGTCAGGTTTATTCTTCTCTATGATGTCAACTATCTTACTTATCGCCATTGCGTTCTCGGCCGTCGAAGCGTCGAACCCGCGTGCGTCTTGAATACCATGAATCCACCAATCGCATGGCACTATATAGGTTTTTACATCTTTGTCTGCGAAATAATCACGAAAATTCCCGCCACCTCGGAATATTAAAATGGGATTCATACCTTTTTCTATCATATGATCAATAAGCTGCACCGCCGCTCGATCCGCACCGCCCGTAATATTTTCCGATGGTAGCAATATCAAAATCTTCAATTATCACCCCCTAACAGAATTCTGCGTAATCTACGCTTCATTTAGTCTTCCTCCTTATTTTCTTAATCGGGCGCACAATGACAATAGCGATCTTGTACAAAAACGGTGTTTTTCTAATCATATTGACTACGGGGGAAACCACACTCGACGCAATGTCCATAGCGCGATACTTCGCACCCGTGTTATACGGCACTATACCCTTTATTACATCACCGTCACTGCCGGATAGCATTTTCCTAATCTTCCTGAAATTAGTATACCGCACCGCCTTTTTTTTAATGAAAGGAAACCGCTTCTTTATCATATTTTCGGGTTTAAGGTGTAATTCATCGGCGCAACGCACGGTGGTGGTGGTACAGATAGCGTCATACTTATACCCCGCCTTGTTTAGAATACCGGTAAGTTGCGTTTCATAACTTTGTATCACTTCTTTCACGTCTTTGTAATCTTTTACGTTTTTCCAGAAATTTTGAAATGCCGGCGATTCAATGACGGGTTTTTTGAACACCATGAAGTAACTCTGTATGTGTTCCGGAATCGACCCGCCGTCAATCGGCATGCCATGTTTTTCGAATTTTCTAATCGTACCGCCCCAAAAATCGACATCTTTATTTTTCTCGAATTTTTCATAAATGGGGCGTATTGAAAACACCGGACCAAAACACGTATCATTCATTATGGTCAACTCGTCATATTTGGATAGTTTATCCCAACCAAACTCGCTCATACCATCACGCCACGCCGCAAAATCAAAACCGGTGTTTTTGCGCTGTATGAATTTATCATATAGACCGTTCAGTTTCTCTTTGCCATCAACCGCAACTTTACTATTAGATATTAACACAACTTTATCGAATATTGGCTTCATCTGTTGTAGTTGATAAACGACATAATCATCAACCTTATTATATTTATTAAAGTGCACGTAAAAAAGAATTCCTTTTGTTCCGACCATTATCTTTTTCCTCTCAAAAAACGGCATGGCGCAGAGATAAACTGACCGATTCTGTAACTTTTAGAACTTAGGATCGCGGTAATTATTTCGTCTTTTTCTTTATTGGCTCGCTCTAAATCGCGTGCATACTCGTTCAAATCATTAACCCCGCTCGCGATACAGTAAAATTCCTGTGCCCGTAATCTGTTAATATAATTCACATCAAAGTTAACACCGTACGTCCTGGCGACAAATTTCATAGCCATATCAAATAAATCTGTATACGCCATCTTCTCGCCACATACATCAATCCGCCCAGTAAGCGCCTTGCTCATGGTTGAGTCGTGACCGACGCGATAGTTGTATAGAGTTTCGTCAATCACGGCTAATTTTTCTCCCGCCGCTACCAACAACTGCGGTATAATAAAATTATCTTCTAATATATTCGTTTTTACTACAGAATAGTCTACCGCGTCAAACAGATTCCTGCTAAACAATTTACATGGCGTCGTTTGTGCTAGTATGCGAGTTTCCGCCATGCGGTAATGTTCAAAGAAAAATTTTGCGTCATTTTCAACAATCTTGCTATTGTCGTGTATTCTTGCTTTAGGCTTATCTGTGGACATCCTCAAGCCGCAAAGGGCAACTTTAACGTTGTGTTCGATGATTGCGTTGTACATTTTTTCGACATAGGTTCTATCAACCGTATCGTCCGAGTCGACAAAACACACGTATTTGCTCCTGCTGGCGGCGACGCCGTTCTTTCGCGCCGTACTAGTTCCTTTATTCTTCTGTTTAACAATCTTAACCCTTGGATCTCTTTTCTCATATTCGCGCAATATCTCATTACTTTTATCCGTCGACCCATCATTGACGCAAATTATTTCTATATCTTTGAACGTCTGCGCCAGCACCGAATCTAAACACTCGCCCAAAAATTTTTCCGAATTATAGATGGGGATTATGACGGAAACCAATGGCTCGTTCTTCATTTTGCCACCCCGCCCAGCAACCAATCAATCGCATTAACCTGTTTTATCCCATCAAAATTGTTATTTTCAGGATCGAGCGTCAATAAAAACTTCGGGTTATTATCGCCAAGTTTTTTAAGTGGAGTTAATTCTCGCGCCAATACACTTTCGTCTCTAACTGTTAATGCAACTTGGTAATATTCCACACTGCCATCGGCGACCTTGACCATGAAATCGATTTCGTTGCTGTCGTTTTTTCCGACCCAAACATCATCGTATCGACGTTTTAATTCTAAAAATACGACATTTTCCAAAATTCGACCATAATCCGTCACAACGCTACCCGCGAGCAACGAACGAATGCCGACATCAACCAGATAATATTTAACCTGGGTTTTAAGGATTCTTTTTCCTTTGATATCGAAACGTTGCGCAGGATAGATCACAAAACTCTCCGCCAGTGCTGTTAAATACCTATCAATCGTAAAGCTCGACACAGGACGACCATTGCTCGTCAAATAATCGGAAATACCTTTGGCGGTCGTATAATTTCCGATGTTATCCATCAAATATTTCAATAAATCCGCCAAAATACTGTCGTTTTTGATATCGTAACGCGCCACAACGTCCTTGTATACAACCGTGTCCAACACTGATTTAATGTATTCGCGCACCGATTCCGGATTTGTTTTGAAAAAATCGACTGCTTGCGGAAACGATCCGAATTCAATGTAGTTTTGATACGATACCGGTATATCCGGCTCTTCGAACGCCGATAGGTATTCAGAAAACGAATACGGCAGCATTTTAATCCGCACATATCGACCAGACAGATATGTCGCGAGATCCGAACTCAGAAAATATGCGTTCGATCCGGTTATATATAGATCAATATTTTCCCTCGTAAACAGACTGTCGACCATTTTTTGAAAATTCGGAATATTTTGAACCTCGTCGAGAAAAACGTAGTGCATTTGGTCGTTGGTTATTTTTGACATAATAAAATCGTGCGCCTTGACCGCGTCCAATAAATCCTGGTTCGCCATATCTTCAAAATTTAGGTAAATAATATGATCACCATCAACGCCACCGTTTTTGAGTTTATCAATAAAGAGTCTCAAGATCGTCGATTTGCCGCAACGGCGAATTCCGGTGATCACCTTGATTATTTGTTTGTCCCTATATTGATCGAGTTTATCCAAATATTTTGCACGATTTATCATGAAACCATTTTACCGAATCGACATGTTTATGTCAAGTTTTTTAAGTCCACTTAAAAAACTTTGGGGAATCGGAAGTTTTTTAAGTGAAAATGGGTTTCCATTATCAAAACTTATCAAAAATCGTAAGTTTTGATAATAGGAATGGGTGTTATCGCACAGTTCGCTCGCACTCTATTGACACGCGATCATAACGTATGATACAATCGAATCACAAATGAAGCCAGTCCCGAACTGTCACCGGATGGTGTGCGTGTCTAGGACAACTAGAATAGGGGCTGGTTTCGGCTTTTATTGGAAGTACCACAAATCATCTATGTGGTCTTTTATTATTCTCAAATAGTCACCACGATCTTTTTTGGTTTTGTCGGCTGATCGATGAATTGAACCGGCTATAAGGTCGGCAAGTTGGATAAGCAAATTATTTCTAGAATCAACAAACCGAATGCGGGTAATTTTATGCCCGCCAACATTAACTTCTTTGCGCAGATAGGCTGCGGCAGACCGCTTATATTCGCGCCCAGCGTGCCCATCCAAACGGATATCAGCGTCCTTTAGGTCAGATTTCGCCAGCACCTGTTTGATTATATAGTTATAAAACGATTCTTTTCTGGTTTTTAACTCTCGACTATAAATTTTTAACTTATCAACACATATAGCACGAACACGAAAATCGATGCGACAAACTTCCTCTAAAACCTCTTTGATTTTTAACTTGTTCGTTTTATTAAACTTGAACTCACTGCCTTCTTTCCAGCCGACCTTCTGCCGATACTTTTTCATTATCAGAGCCGCTTCTTCAGCTTCTAGTTTGTCGTTGAAAATTACGCAGGCAATAACAAAATGGCTGCTCGAACCTTTGTCTAACTTAAACCCAGGATCACCAGAATCATCTAGAAAAACCAACATGTGGATATTTTAGCATAAAACTAAAATTGGAGGGATTCCTATTACTAAAAGTAGCAAAAAATCGTAAGTTTTGATAATAGAAAGGCGCAAAAAGCGGATTTATTTCTTATTCTCTGGTGATGATTTTCTTTAATTCTCGTAATGGTTTTGTGATTTTCCAGGATTTAGAATTAAGCATGTTGCCGATTTGGGCATCCATCAAACGGAGTCTTGCGTATAAATCACCCACCTGATTGTTTATTGCATGACCTCTTTGCAACCACAGTATCAGCACTATTTGCATACTTACTAGCCAGTTAATATATTCTTTGCTGAATTTCACTTTGCGCGGTTTCTGTTTGTCTATGTCCGCGAACAAATTTTTGACGACTACGTCTATCGAATAATCCTTAACGGAGGTTTTGCGATGTTTTTTGTGAAATTCCAGCGCATTAAGATAGCCTTTTACTATTTCGTCCGAGATCACGCCAGCCTTTTTGCGACCGAAACCGCGTCCGGAGAAATTGCGGCGTTTGGCATCGTTAAAATTGTCCTCGTTGAGATAACCGCATCCGCCAAACCGACCGTAAATGTAAACTGGTACGCCGGACATTAGCGAGTAATTAACGTTTTTGCCGATCCCAATAATCAAATCGTATTCGTTATAGAACTCTGCGTCGACGTGGCGTGCATTGTTATTGTATGCACCGATATAGTCGACTTTTATCGCTTGCGATTCCAGACTTTTTGATATTTCGAGTATTTCCAGCGACGGCTGACTGCTGCTGATCACGGCGATTTTTCTCAATTTTCCACAACGTTCCGGCAGGTTTTTGAATTCTTTTGGAACCGGATTACGATAATATCCCACCGAACACTTGCCAAAAATTCTTGTTAAATTATCTTCTGTTGCTTCGTCGGAAATAGACAATATTTTCGTTGCGATTTCTTTTTCGAAATCCGGCAAAAGTGGCGCATCGAGGGGAAAACCCACGAGCGATGACATGTGCAAAAATATGAATTTTGGCAATTTTTTGGCTGAATTAATTTGCTTAATTATCGAAATTGGCAAAATATTAGCATTAACCCATATATAATCATACCTCTCAATTTCGAGCTGAACGTTACCCAATTTTTCTTCCTCGGTAGCCAGCACGTTAATATCGTCAGTTATAATTTTCCAATCATATTTTTCGCGGACATATTGCGCCAACGGACCATCAATATCATAACTAAACAGTTCTGTGTCCACGCCGAAATCGTTTAATTGTTCCGCCAACTCTATTACATTCATTTCGGCGCCGCCAAATGCCGCCAGGCTGAAACTGGTGATTAGGATTCTTTTGCCCTTGAGATTTGTATTGCGATCCCCCATAAAAGTGTCGGGCGTGTCGAATCGCGTTATATTAAAAATCTCCTCGTCGATTTTATAGTCGCGATATACCGGTTTGTACATACGTCGAGACGGTACTTTTTTTAGTTTCATGCCAATTTCATCGTCCAAGTAGTCGTAGCCGGCGTCGCCGTTCCACTTGCTCTTTGGGTCAAGTTTTTTATAGAGTTCTTTGCGATGTTTGCGTAGTTCCGGTTTGATGTGTTTAAGGTGATAGACGTTTAAGCCGGTTTTAATTCTTTTACAGTCGTCGTTTACGGGACATCGCGGCTCGTGTAGTTTAACATCGGGATACACATTGTCAGGAAAAACTGAAAAGATCATTTCTCGCTTTTTCTCTCCCCATATACCATCAATTCTATAACTCGTCGGGGTGTACATTTCGCGAAAATTGAATTCAAATGACACTCTCTGACCATAATATTTTTCTAACAACTTTCGTATTTTAACAGCGGATTTTTTTTCTAATCTCTCGTCGGGATCGATCACCAGTATATAGTCGGCGCCAGCCTGTTCGGCTTGGCGGTACATTTCGGCGCGATATTCCCCAGCACCTTTCAAGAATATTCCTTTTTCGTCAAATTTTATAATTACTTCGTCGGCTATGTCTTTGATATTTTCTTTCAAATCATCCAGGTAATCCCCGTCGTATTTATATGACACGGTTGCGATGACTTTCATTGGATTACCTCGATCTTAACATCGGGATAGAATAAACCGCTTGGACTATACTTAGCTTTATCCATACCAATAATCGAAAAGTTGCTTATACCATGATCCTGAATCAGAAATTTCGTGTATTCGCGAAACCCGACGGCGACGTTCAAATAATATCCGCCTTCGGAAAAAACGTTTTGCACATCAAATCTGATCGTGTTTTTGCCCGCCTTTAAGCCAAATTGTTTCAATGACCTAGTCGACATGGACAAGGCGTCCTGTCCAAGTTGGTTGATGACATGGACTCCCATGACTAAATCTTCGTACTTTTGACCAGATTCAATATTAAATTCTATTGAAAAGTCTTCGCGAAATTTTATAACTTTAGTCGTTCTTTCATCCTGTATGATATTTATCGACTTGATCATGACGTCGCTTATTTGATTTCCTATATTACCGCCACTTGCGTCATTTTGCTTTTCCATAATATATTCATTTTGGAACATTTTACTGTATTGACTCGCAACCTTGTCGGGATTCCCGGAAGCAACAATTTGACCGTTCTCCAACATGATCGCTTTGTTACAGAACTGACGCACGGATTCCATTGAATGGGTTACAAGTATAACGGTCTTTGTCTGGTCTTTTTTTATACTGCCGAAATACTCATTACATTTCCTCTGAAACGCCTCATCCCCAACCGCCAGAACCTCGTCGAGTACTAGGATGTCGCCTTGTGCCTTGATGGCGACGGAGAATGCTAGGCGGACTTGCATACCGCTGGAATAGTTCTTTAATTTCTGATCCATGAAGTCGTGTAGTTCGGCGAAGTCGACGATTTCGTTGTACATGGCGTCAACTTCTGTGTTTGAGAATCCTAGCATTGCGCCGTTTAGGTAGACGTTTTCACGACCGGTTAATTCCGGGTTAAAGCCGACACCGAGTTCGATGAATGGTACGAGTGTCCCGTTGATTTTAATTTCACCATGATCAGGTGTGTAGATTTCTGATATTAGTTTTAGGAGCGTTGATTTGCCACTACCATTTCTACCGACAATACCGAAGAAATCACCTTTTTCGACCGTAAAGGAAATATCTTTTAATACGTGTTGTTTTTTATAGCCTTTGATTCCTTTGATGCGGTTGATGAATGCTTGTTTGATGCCACTTGCGCGCTCGAGGGGGAGGTGGAAGGTTTTGGAGACATGGGAGAGGGTGACGGCGGGTTTGGTCATTATAAATCCTCCGCGAATTTTTTGGAATGCTTATTGAAGATTACGACGCCGAAAATGAAAACTGTAATGGAAATCGCAATCGGAATTAATCCATACCACGCATGATTTAGCGTGTTCCAGGCGGTTGATACGGTTTCCGGCGCGATTAAATTGTGCCGGACATCCTGAATACTTTGCGTAACTGGGTTGAGCATCATAACTTTTGCCACCGCCGGAAAGTTCGCCATGACCATGGAAATTGGATATACAATCGGCATCGCATAAAATAGAGCCTGTAAAACCACCTCCCAAATGTGCGAGATGTCGCGATACTTCACGTATAGCGTCGACAATATCAACGCGACACCGACAGCGAGCAAATAAAGTTGGATGATGCTCAGCGGCGTCAACACCGCCCACCACGTAAAATCAACGCGTGTAATCAGTGCAAAAACTATTACGACAAACATGTTGATCGTTAGTGAAATCAGAGCGCTCATGGTCGACGCGATCACGATAATGTATTTCGGAAAGTTAATCTTGCGCAGCAAATCACCGCGCGCCACAATCGATTGCATACCAACACTGGTCGCTTCCGTAAAAAATCCCCACAACGAAATCCCGAGCAGCAACACGATCGGATAAGTCGACGTGCCATCAGTAAATTTCAAAAATTTCACAAAAACCATGTACATCACCGTAAATAGCATCAATGGTTTCAACACCGACCACGCAATCCCGAGTGCCGATCCTTGATAGCGCAACTTAAAATCGGTTTTAACTAACTCCTTAAGTAAGACCCTGTGTCGTTTAGAAAATATTTTGTCAAACATTGTTTTCCATTATAACATATTACTGCAACGGGCGCTTTAATCGTCGTATACTCCTGGGCGGTAATTTTGGTAAAATTATGGTTTTCAAATACTTTGCATTAATTTTCCTGTTCTTTTGAATTTTACGACGTTCGGACAGGGCATGCGGCAACAACATGAATCCTTTACAAACTCCCTTAAACGCAGGAACGAGTTCACCGCGTAAAATCTTGTACCCGAAAAACATCCAGTACGCCAAGAAAAACCGCCAACCAATCGACCACAATAATCGCGCCGGCACATTTTTCCAAAATACCATCGGTAAATTCTTGAAAACCTGCATCGTTGTAAAACCAGGCATTTTTTTGCTGGTCGCACTGTGTTTGTGATAAGCAATCGCGGATTTTTCGTAGTAGACTTTATGCCCCGCCAGTTGTGCGCGCCAATCGATATCGATGTCTTCGTTATAGGCGAAAAACTTTTCGTCGAACAAACCAATTTCACGAAATAAATCAGTTTTATATAATGTCGCCCCACCACTCGCACCGAACACAAATCCTGATTCTGGCGCAGTTTCAGTTGGTTGGTTTTCGGCACGTAGTTCCGGCACGCCCCATATCGTATATAAATCGCCCGCGTCATCAATAGTTTTACCGTCTTCCGACAACAATAACCCCGTCACGATCGACGCACGGGTTTTTTGCATCGCCGCTACCAAATTTTTCAGCCAATCTTTATCCGTAACCGCATCATTATTTAATAACGCAACCGCGTCAAGATTATTGTCCAAAGCATAACGGATTCCCTGATTCACACCACCAGTGAATCCGAGATTTCGATCGTTTTCCTGCCAAATAATTTTTTCATTTGTACGGACAATCGGTTTCAGTTTTTTCGCAGATGCATCGCCGCTACCATTTTCAATCAGATAAATTTGATGATCTTTATACGTTTGATGCGATAAACTTTCCAAGCACTTCAGCGTATCGCTCCAACCTTTATAATTCAAGATAACTATCAAAACTTTCATGATCGTATTTTACACCAGATATTTACCGTAGCCCGATTTCTTTAACGGTTCGGCTAATTCTTCCAATTGCTCGCGCGTGATAAAACCGTTTTCAAACGCGATTTTTTCGGGCGATGAGATGATCTGTCCAGTACGATTCTGCATAACCCGCACAAAATCCGATGCGTCGGTCAGCGATTGAATCGTACCTGTATCCAACCAAACATCGCCGTTTTCCAATGTCTGTACTTTCAATTTACCACGACGCAGGTATTCGGCATTGACCGCAGTAATTTCCAGTTCGCCGCGACCGCTCGGTTCGACGTTTTTCGCAATTTCGATCACATCATTGTCGTAATAATACAAACCAACCACTGCGAAATTCGATTTTGGCTTTGCAGGTTTTTCTTCGATCGAAATTGCTTGACCAGCATCGTCGAATTCGACCACTCCGTAACGTTCAGGATCTGAAACTCCATACGCGAACACAATACCGCCATCCGGATCAGTACACTGTTTCAATGAATCATCGAGCGCATGACCGTAAAAGATATTATCGCCCAGAACCAATGCGACTTTATCGTCGCCGATAAATTTCTCACCAATAATAAAGGCTTGAGCCAAACCATCGGGGGAGGGTTGCGCTGCGTATTCTAATCTCAAACCCCACTGCGAACCATCACCCAACAAATTTTGGAATGCCGTTTGATCATGTGGGGTGGTAATGATCAAGATTTCGCGGATCCCGGATTGCATCAATGTCGCCAACGGATAATAGACCATCGGTTTATCATAAATCGGCATTAATTGTTTGGAAATCCCTTTCGTAATCGGCCACAACCGCGTACCCGATCCACCCGCTAAAATTATACCTTTCATCGCTATTTTCCTCCTTTTAATTGCTTATCGATGTACTCTTTTAACTCCACTTCCCAATCCGTCGACTTGAACCCTGTGCTGTGCAATTTATCAAGGTTAAAATCGCTATTCGTCGGACGCGGTGCTACTGAATTTTTGCTGCCCGCAAAGTATCCGTCAGTTGAAATACCGGTCACTTTTAGATTCCTGTTCCCCGATAAATCAAAAATATCGCGCGTAATATCCGACCATGATTTGATTTCACCGATATTGCTTGCATTATATGTGCCGTACGGCGCGCGCGTTTCGAGCAGATGCACAATGATTTTTACGAGTTCCGACGTAAACGTCAGCCGTCCCTTTTGATCGTTGACAACCCTTGGTTCGACGCCCTTTTCCGCCAAATCTAGCATGGTGCGCACAAAATTCTTGCCCTCACCGATCAACCAACTCGTACGGCAAATGTAGTGTTTTTTCGCTAAACTCACTGCGATATCGCCGGCCGCCTTTGACTGACCATAAACCGACAACGGCGCAAAATTTTCAGTTTCCGCATGATTTTCCTTTGTCCCGTCAAACACATAATCCGACGAGATATGCACTAAAGTCAAATTGTATTTATTCGCAATTTCCGCCAAATTGCGCGGTCCAACGGCATTGATCGCCCAACACGGCACGCGCCCTTCCGGCGTTTCCGCACCATCGACATTGGTATATGCCGCCGCGTTAATGATCGTATCCACATTTTGCCAATCGACCTCTTCCAAACTATCCATTTTGGTAATGTCGGTCGTAGGATAATCGAGTGCCATCGCGTCCGTATAAACCGCCCGAAGCGCCGTCCCGAGTTGCCCGCTCGCACCAACAATCGCCACTGTTTTCGGCTTTATCGGTGTGATATCTTTCAGTAGTGGAGTGTTTTTGTCCTTATCAGAAATTATCGCGTTATCCAGCGGAATCGCCCACTTTGTACCAATCTCGGGATCAGCGAGATTCACTGCAACATATTTTGAATTCGGATTCCAATGATCATTTACCAAATACACGTATGTTGTATTATCCTCGAGCACCTGATATGCGTTCGCCACACCGCGTGGCACAAAAACTGCTTTGCTCGGATCGATTTCAATCGAGAAAACTTTACCAAAAGAATCGCCGGCGCGCAAATCAACCCACGAACCAAAGATCTTGCCATTAGCGATTGAAATAAACTTATCCCACGGTTCAGCATGATAGCCACGCGTTACGCCTCTTTTCGTACTAAATGCGACGTTATTTTGCACCGGATTTAACTCTGGTAATCCCAATTCGACCATCTTCGCATTCTGCCAGTTCTCTTTGAACCACCCGCGGTCATCGCCGTGAACCGGCAAATCCACCACCAGCAAACCCGGAACGTCGGTTTTCGTAATTTTTAATTCTTTTTCAAACTTCATTGTCTAAAACCCTCCTTTGGCATATTTTGCCTCCGTCTCGACCTTTTGTGGTTTCCACCAATCTGGATTATTTTTATACCATTCTATCGTTTCTTCTAGTCCTTTTTCGAGATTTGTAAACTGTGGTTTCCAACCGAGTTCAGTTCGCAGTTTCGTTGAATCAATGGCGTAGCGCTGGTCATGACCCGGGCGATCATTGACGTGTTCAAAATCGTTTTCGTCCTTGCCCATCAACGTCAAAAGTTTTTTAACTATAGTTAAATTATTTTCCTCGCCATTCGCACCAATCAAATAAGTTTCGCCAATTTTGCCCTTTTCAATAATCGTCAAAACTGCCGATGAATGGTCGCCGGTGTAAATCCAATCGCGAACCTGTTCGCCTGTACCATATAGACGCGGGCGGCGACCCTCTAAAATTTCAGTGATTTGACGCGGAATGAATTTCTCAACGTGCTGATACGGACCATAATTATTGGAACAGTTGGAAATCGTCGCGCGCAGCCCAAACGACCGCACCCACGCCCGCACCAGAAGATCGGACCCCGCCTTCGTCGACGAATAGGGTGACGACGGATTATACGGCGTTTTTTCGGTAAATTTTAGTTCTGGCGCATTCAGCGGTAAATCGCCGTAAACCTCGTCCGTCGAAATATGATGATAACGTTTGCCATGTTTGCGCGCCGCCTCAATTAACGTAAATGTGCCGACGATATTCGCGTCCAAAAATGGTCGTGGATTTGACAGCGAATTATCGTTGTGACTCTCCGCTGCGTAATGCACGATCACGTCCGTATCTTGAATCAACTTATCCGCCAAATCGGCGTCGCAAATGTCACCCTTTACGAATGTAAACCTATCTTCCGGCAAACCCTCCAAATTTTTCAAATTACCCGCATAAGTTAGTTTGTCCAACACCGTCACCTCTGCGTCGGATCGTTCACCCAACAAAAAATGCACGAAATTACTGCCAATAAATCCCGCGCCCCCAGTTACTAAATACTTCACTTTGTCTCCTCGCTTTTATCTTTACTATTTTATCACAGAAACAGCTCTCGACAAAGCAAAGTTTCAACAATTAGTGAATATACGTATAACTATACGGATTAGTGATGCGGTTGTAATTCGTGATGCCGAACCCGCCATAGGCGGAGTTATTCATTTCGGAAATCGTGATTGTGCCGTCGTCGTTGATCGATTCGACGACCGCGACGTGACCGTAATAACCGGCGGTAGTTTGCATGATAGCGCCGACCTCGGGGATATTGTCGACCACATAACCGGCATTGCGCGCCGTCCATGCCCACGCATTCGCATTCCCCGAAATGCCCGCCATGTTGCGTCCCAACTGAATGCGGCGGTTGTACGCGTACCATGTACAGTTGCCGTAATAGAAAGTATTCCCCGCCGCCAACGGCGCATCCGGCGCACGGTAACCGCCGACACTGCGCCAACTGTTGCTGTTGCCCGTATACACCGGTTGCGTAACCGGCGGCACATAACCCGGTCGTTCGGTTTCCGGCAAAATACCGCCCGGCAAAATCAATTGCACACCAGCACTGATGTCGTCTTCATCGATATTATTGATGGACAACACGCCCATAATGTCAGATTTATATCTTTCAATAATTTTCGCTAAGTTATCACCATCCTTGATCGTATAAACCACACCATCAACGATCGGAATCGTCAGTTCCGCACCAACAGCTACGCTGGCGTCCTTCATCTTGTTCGCCCATTGAATAGTTTGGGCGGATAAATCGAAACGCGCTGCAATCGATTCTAACGTGTCACCATCCTTAACCGTATATTTGGTGATCGCAGAAGTCGCCCGAATGTCGTCATCCGAATCGTCCACACCATTCGCCGTATTGAGGTCGACCATCGCCAAAATGCGCGACGATTCGCTCTGTTCCGAAACCGCCGGCGCAACGGCGAGATCCGTTTTCACGGCCGCCTCGCTCGCATATTCGATGGCCTTGCTGGCGTCAATTTCGGCAACAATCGTGGACGTTGATTGATTAGCAGAAACCTCGCCCAAACCGCCATTAACGGATTGGGCGTTCGGGTGATATCCCGCCACAACAATCGCAATCAAAACAACTAGCACGCCGCCATAAATGCTAAAATCAAGCCATTTGCGGCGAAAACTACTCTTTCTGCCTCTGTTATGTTGTTTGATAGAATGATTCTCTTTCATACTTATCCGCCATTGACTTCTGGACACTTCTGTTGTCAATTAGCGTATTCATTATAGCAAACCTTCAAGTTCAAGTCAAATCACCGTTACCTCTGTGAAAATGCATTTTTACCCCTGTTATTTTACAATTTTTTAATATCTTCACCCCTGTTATTAGCAAAAATTATCCACTATATCAAAAGTTTTTTAAAAAATGTATTGACAAAAAAGCATAAGTGTGATACACTGTTTGTAATCGACCACCATATCGTATGTGTTTAGTGTTGGCTTTTTTTATTTTACTATCATCCCGGACAATCGACGCGCCAATATCACGGCAACAGCAATAGTTGCCAGACCCGCCACCAATAACCCGCCGATTTGAACTACGCTCAATCCGGTGTTTGGCGGCGTGATGGGGTTGGTTGGTCTACAGGTGATTGTGTCAATCACAATTTCGACGTTCTCGCCCACTACGCCATTCAACCCCACCATCGGCACAATCTCCGTGGTATTTCGGGTATAGGTTTTTGTGTACGTTAAACCATCTGCTTTCGTCCAACCATTCGGAATCACGATTGGAACATTGGTTTTTAGGGTTACTTTCACAGGATCGCAGCCCGTCGCACCGGCTGAACCGTTGGGAGTATCAGGTTCAATGAGTGGCGGCACCACAATAACCGGTTCGGAAGTGTCGAGGTATTTGACGATGATGAAGTCAGTGCTACCTTTATTTAGCCCAATCAGATCGCCGTCGGTGGATCTGGAATATCCTACCGCGACATAGCCGCCGTCGGGGGTGGGGGCGATGGAGAAAAATTCGTCACTGTCGCTCCCGCCGAAGTTTTTGTTCCATTCGAGGGTGCCAGTGGAACTGTATTTAGCGATGATGGCGTCCCGGTCTCCCTTATTTAGTCCAGTTAGATCGCCATCGGTGGAATAGGAACGCCCCGCTACGATATAGCCGCCGTCTGGAGTGGGGGCGATGGAATTAAAATTGTCATTGTAATTCCCGCCGAAGTTTTTATTCCATTCGAGGGTGCCAGTGGAACTGTATTTAGCGATGATGGCGTCATAACCACCCTTATTTAGTCCAGTTAGATCGCTGTTGGTGGATTCGGAATTTCCCACTGCGATATAGCCGCCGTCCGGGGTGGGGGCGATGGAGTTAAAACCGTCACTGTCGCTTCCGCCGAAGTTTTTGTTCCATTCGATGACGCCAGAGGGGTCGTATTTAACGATAGTGGCGTCATAGTCACCTTTATTTAGCCCAATTAGATCGCCGTTGGTGGAGTTGGAAAATCCTGTTGCGATATAGCCGCCGTCAGATACTTGAGCGATCGAGTAGAAGTACTCTACACGGCTCCCGCCGAAGTTTTTGTTCCATTCGATGACGCCAGAGGGGTCGTATTTAACGATAGTGGCGTCATAGTCACCTTTATTTAGTCCAGTTAGGTCGCCGTTGGTGGATCTGGAAAATCCTGTTGCGATATAGCCGCCGTCAGAGGTGATGGCGACAGACTGAAATTGATCCCAACTACTCCCGCCGAAGTTCTTGTTCCATTCGATTTCGCCGTTGGAGTCGTATTTGACGATGATAGCGTCATAGCTTCCTTTATTTAGCCCAGTTAGGTCGTCGTTGGTGGAGTTGGAACACCCCGCTACGATGTAGCCGCCGTCGGGGGTTTGAGCGATAGAATAGAAACGATCGTCACCGCTCCCGCCGAAGTTTTTATTCCATTCGGTAGCACCAGCGGGATTATATTTAACGATGATGGCGTCATTACTACCTTTATTTAGTCCGGTTAGATCGCCATCGGTGGAATAGGAACTTCCTGCCGCAATATATCCGCCGTCGGAGGTGAGAATGATGGACTCAAAATTCTCGGCACTGCTTCCCCCAAAATTCTTATTCCACTGCAACACGACATTGTCACCCGCCACCGCCTGCGCGACGCCAAACATATTCAATAATCCGGCGAATCCGAGCATGCCAACTAACGCTACTGACGCAAACACTTTTTTGATATTTATCTTTGTCATTTCAAACCCTTTCTATTAATTTTGGTTTTGGGCGCCCAGAGCACCAATATCGCCGCCGCAGAAAGAACCGCTAATCCGAGCATCGACCAGCCGGCAAACCGAATTGCACCGCCCAACCCAGAGCTAGGGGGGTCGACAGGGGGGATCGGCGGTGGCGGTGGGGTCGTATCCATGTATTTAATAAGAACAGCGTCGCCAAACATACCTTTGTCAAAACCACCAACTCCTGCCACGGCATATCCGCCATCGACAGTTACGGCGACCGACGTAAACGCGTCACCCTTGACACCGCCGTGCTTTCTTTTCCACTCAACCGTGCCGTTGGAACTGAACTTGATAATAATCGCATCGCTGATATTTCCGATGTTCAACCCCACCAAATCGCCATCGGTTGATGAAGAACGCCCTGCCACAACATATCCACCATCAGCGGTTGAGGCGACCGAGTGGAAGTAATCATACCCGCTTCCACCGAAGTTTTTATTCCATTGCGGGATGCCAGTGGAGCTGAATTTGACAATGATAGCATCATCGTCACCCTTATTCAAACCCGTCAAATCGCCGTCGTCCGATTCGGAATATCCGACAGCCACAAACCCGCCGTCGGAAGCTAATGCAACCGAATTGAAGCTGTCGTACTCACTCCCGCCAAAATTTTTTGCCCACTGCAGAGTGCCAGTGGAGCTATATTTCGCAATGATAGCATCGCGGCTACCTTCGTTCAATCCAACCAAATCGTCGTCCGCGGAGTCGGAAGACCCTACAGCGACATATCCACCGTCGGGAGTTGAAGCGACCGAATAGAAATAATCGTAGTCACTCCCGCCGAAGTTTTTTGCCCACTGCAGAACGCCGGTGGAACTATATTTGACGATGATAGCATCATAATCACCATTATTCAGTCC
>WRGU01000049.1 GCA_009787015.1 Candidatus Saccharimonadota bacterium
CTCGGCATCGATCCAAAATCCGGCGAGCCGGTGTTCGCGCGAGTGGGTCGATTCGGTCCGATGCTGCAAATCGGACGCGGCGACGGCGACGAAAAACCGAAATTTGGCGTTTTTCCGCGCAACGCCCGTCTCGAAACGATTACTCTGGAACAGGCACTAAAAATGTTTGATCTGCCGCGCGTCGTCGGCACCACCGCCGATGGTCAGGAAATCACCGCTAATATCGGACGTTTCGGACCATATATCAAAATCAGCGAAACTTTTGTCAGTATTAAACCCGCGTCGCCGTTTGAAATTACCGAAACCGAGGCGCGCGACCTCTATAGCGCCAAACTCACCGCCGATGCGGAAAAAAACATCGCGGATTTCGGCGATATTAAAGTCCTCAAAGGACGTTTCGGACCATATATCACCGATGGCAAGAAAAACGCCAAAATCCCGAAAGATACCGATCCAAAATCAATTACAGAGTCCGAAGCCCGCAAACTCCTCTCCGCCGCCCCCGACAAACCGAAACGCAGCCGCTTCTCGCGTCGCGCAAAATAGGGTGCAACAGATACGGAGCATTAACATTATGTTGACATTTTTAATATCCTTATAAAAAAATGTTGCGTTAAAATAAAACTTGTAGTATAATCGTAGCAACGTGGGAAAACTTTAAGTAACATAGGAGATAATTATGACTGAGACCCAGAGCGAAAAACATCGATTCGAAACCGTCACGGAGAAGATTTTAATATCAATCGACCGACCGCGCGAAAAAGAAATCATCGAACGACGTTTTGGCATTAACGGACATAAAGAAACTCTGGAATCAGTCGGCGAAACTATGGGCATCACTCGCGAACGGGTGCGCCAAATCGAAAAAGCCACCTTACTGCGCATGCGGCTCGGACTCGATAACGGCAAAAATCCGGAATTCGACGCCGTTGAAATGGAACTCGTCAAAGTCCTGCACGAACTCGGGCGCGCCGCGAGAACCGAAACTTTGGCAAACGAAATTTTCGGCAACCGCACGCAACGATCGCGTGGCATTATCACCCTGATCGCGGAACTGTCGGAAAAAACCGTCGCCACCACCGAAAATGATCAGTATTTCCCATCGGTAGTTTTGACCACCGAGCTGAGCGAAAAGGACATCAAGAAAAACGTCGACATCGTCGTGAATACCATCAAGGACCACGGCGAACCCGTCACTGCTGACGAATTATTGGCATTGGTTGGCGGCAAATACGAACATCCGTCCGAAGTTACTGCCATCGCCAGCATCAGCAAGCACGTCTTCAACCTCGACAATAAATGGGGTCTGGGCAAATGGCCGACCGTCAATCCGCGCAACATTCGCGACAAAATCTACATCGTCCTGTCCCACAACAACCAAAAACCGATGCATTTTTCCGACATCGCCGCCGGTGTTAAATCACGCGATTTCAAACGCAACAACATCACCGACCAAGCGGTTCACAACGAATTGATCAAGGACGATCGTTTCGTGCTCGTCGGTCGCGGCATTTACGCGCTGTCCGAATGGGGCTATGAAAAAGGTTCGATCATCGACGTCATCAGAAAAGTTTTGGAAAAGGAAAGTCCGCTCCATCGCGACGAAATCGTCCGCCGCGTCCTCAAAGTCCGCCAAGTCCGCGAAGCCACCATTCTCCTCAACCTCCAATCAAAAACCGACTTCAAACGCATCAATAAGGGCGAATACACGTTGGTGAAAAAATAGTGTTGTTGTATACACATGCTTTTATGTTACAATATAAGCATGTGTATTTTCACTAGAAAAAAATCAGGTCGAAATGGTGCCGAGAATGGTGCTGACCGACCTCTGTTAAAACGCCCAAAAAGTGGTGCCGAGAATGACGCCGAGATCGTGCCGTTAAATGAAACTGAAATCGCGGTTTTGCGGGAAATTTCGCGAAATCCATACATTAAAATCGCAAAAATCACAGCTGAAACTGGTCGCTCCCGCAGTGCCATTCAACGCGCCCTCGCCGAGCTAAAACAACGCGGCATCATCACCCGCATCGGTGGCGCATTCCGCGGACGTTGGAAAATCAGCGAGGTAAAAAAGTATGAAAAATAACGTCAAGAAAACAGGTTTTAAGAAAAAATACTTTTTGCCGTATGTGGAATTATCGTGTTGGGCGCAATTTGTATCGTATGGCAGGCGCCAGTAGAGTGTATTGTGAAGCAGCTGATGGCAATATTTACAGATTTTATGTAGAAGACGCGGGATTTGAAAAGGTATATAATCGCGAGCGTAATGACTACTCGAGCAGCCTAGATATAAGAGGTATTCTGCAATAAATTGTAATACTGGCATAATACTGACATAACCAATATACATTTACCCTAAAAAATGGTACAATAGCAAGCAGATGGATTGGATTATTCAATTTCTGGCGCAATGGTATTTATGGATTCCAATGATTGGGATTTTGGGGTTTTTGACGTGGCGCCAGTACAAGAAAGCGCAGACGATTGAGGGTTATGATTATGTGCTGTTGATGCTCGATTTGCCACGGCATAACGATCGGTCGGAAAAATCCGCCGAACAGATGTTTATCGCGCTGCACAGCATTTTGCGCGATCGGCACGAATTGCGCGCCAGCAACGGGATTCAGGAATATCTGAGTTTCGAGATGGCGAGCGTCGAGGGCAAAATTAATTTCTTCATCCGCACACCGAAGCATTTGCAAAATTTCGTGGAAACACAAATCATGGCGCAGTATCCCGCGGTCAAGATTCACGAAACGACCGATTATGCCAAAACCAGCAATTTTCCCGCCAGTGCGGTGGCGGAATTTGCGTTGACGGACGAAGAATATATCCCGATTAAGACCTATAACGCGTCGGAAATCGATGCGTTGACGGCAATCGTCGCCGCGATGACGGTGAATCAGGAGAGCGATACGCGCGTGCAGATTCTGGCGCGTCCGATTAGCGACAGTTGGCATGGTACGGTGACGAAATATATCGAGCGCGCCAAATCCGGGCTGGGTGTCAAAAAACCGATGGATTTTATGTGGTTCGTCGAGGCTCTCGCGGCGTTGTGGCGGCCGCCGACGGTTAAGGATACGACGAAAGTGGTGACTTTATCGGAATCGGAACAAACGCGGGTCGATGGAGCAATGCGCAAAATGCAGATCAACGCGTTTCGCGTCAAAATTCGCGTGATCGGGTCGGGTGTCAACCAAGAATCAGCGCATTCGCGGATTTATGCGGTGCTGAATGCGTTCAAACAACTTTATGCGGCCAATTTGAATAATTTTCGCGTGGTCAAAAAACCTTCGTCGAATCATGAGGAACTGCAAAAATATGTGTCGCGCTATTTCGCGGATAATGATGGTTTTATTCTGAATGCCGAGGAACTGGCGACGATTTTTCACCTGCCAATCGGTCAGATCCAGGAAGAAATTGCGCCGGCTGATCCGGAGAAAATTGTCGAAACTGATGTAATGTTGCCATTGTTGAACGGCGATCCGGAACACGACCGTTTGATTTCGGCGTTCGGGCTGACGAATATTAATGGTCTGGATCGTCAATTTGGAATGTATCGGGTCGATCGATCGCGTCATGTGTATATTATTGGACAGACTGGAACGGGGAAAACGGCGCTGTTGGAGCTGTTGGCATTGTCGGATATTTATCATAATCAGGGCTATGCGATTATTGATCCGCATGGGGATTTTGCGACGAGTAATTTGCAATTTGTGCCGCCGAATCGGATTCAGGATGTGGTCTATTTCAATCCTGCGGACACGGCGTTTCCGCTCGGTTTTAATCCGATGGAGGTTTACGATCCGTCGCAGCGCAATAACATTTCGTCGGAAATTATCGGCGTCCTTAAACGCATGTTCGGGCAGAGTTGGGGTCCGCGACTCGAATATATTTTGCGTTATACGATTTTGGCGTTGCTCGAATATCCAAACACGACATTGCTCGACATTACACGCATGCTGACCGACAAGAAGTTCCGCGACAAGGTGTTGATGCGCGTGACTGATATTGTGGTGCAGCAATTTTGGCGCGTGGAGTTCGGGTCGTGGGGGGAGAAAGAAACGAATTTGGCGGTGGCGCCGATTTTGAATAAGGTCGGAACTTTCGTCGCGAACCCGATTATTCGCAATATTATCGGACAACCGAAATCGACTTTCAATGTGCGCGAAATCATGGATCAGGGGAAAATTCTGGTTGTGAATTTGAGCAAGGGTTTGATCGGCGAGGATAATTCGGCGATTTTGGGCGCGCTCCTGATTACGAAAATTCAACTCGCGGCGATTTCGCGTTCCGACACGCCCGAGGAGCAACGCAAACCGTTTTTCCTGTACGTTGATGAGTTTCAAAATTTCGCGACGGATTCTTTCGCGATTATTTTGTCCGAAGCGCGCAAATATGGTCTGAATTTAGTGGTGGCGAATCAGTATATTTCGCAGATGTCCGATACGATTCGCAACGCGGTTTTTGGCAACGTCGGCACGATTATCTCGATGCGCGTCAGTCCCGAGGACGCGGCGCTCCTGACCCCGCAATTCGCGCCGTATTTTGACGTTAGCGACATTATGTCAATGAGCAATCGCCAATTTATCGTGCGCATGATTGTGGGCGGACAAATTATTCCGCCAGTGATGGCGATCACATTGAAATTGCCGCCATCGCAGGTCGATTATTTGTCGCATATTATTGAAAACACCCGCCAAAATTTCGCCAAAGCACGCGAAATTGTCGAACGCAATATTGCGCAAACCATGCGTATCCCCCAAGTAATCATTCCGAAATTCAATCCCGTATCCTCGGAAGTTGTCGGCTCGCAAGCACTCGGCGAAATTTTCCCGAAAGCCGCCGAAGCACCGGTCGTGCCAACTGTTCCGACGGTCGATCGCGATGATATCACAAAACGCACTCGCACCCGCGGACGCCGCCACAAAAACCCCGTCGACCCGCCGAATATTCCACCACCGCCGACGTTTGTGGTGAACCATTAGCCCGCTCCTTCTCACCGTTTCGTCCCGCCTCGCTCCGGACGTAGAGGGGTTTAAAGAGGTCGGCGGAACGAAAACGGTTCGCGTCGCTCATTATGATTCGATAATTTCAAAGATTTTCTTGTCTAAAACATAGAGTTTTTGCGTGCGGTTTTCGAGACGGTAGTAGTAGCGGATGTAGAAAATTTCCAAAGTTGTGATAATTACGGTCAATATGATCGCGGGGAGGGAGAGGGAATCGATGGAAATGCCGCCCGTAGCGACGGTGAACGACCAACCGCAAAATGCCCATGAACCGATCATGAGGAGAGCGAAAAACAGCATGACGAAGAGGTGGATTTGGCGTTCGTGTTGGAAATTGCGCGTCATTTCGGTATGATAGCGCGCTAAATCGCGGGCTTTTTCCTTGTCTTTTCCGTCTTTTCCGTGCAATTTGGCGATTTTGTCTTCGATAAAACCTTTGTGAGTGAGAATATCCTTGTCCATATTACTATTTTAGCATACAATGTTTATATGTTTAGAAAATTGTTTCAAAAAAGTTATGATACGGTAAATGTGATCGAGGTCGATAGCGAACGATTACTGAAAAATATCAATTTTTTCGCAGAAAAATCAGGACAAGAGGTTTGTCCGGTGCTAAAATCAAATGCGTATGGTCACGGGATTGAACAAGTGGCGTCGATTATCGATGGATATGTTAATTTGGCGGCGGTCGATGGCTATTTCGAGGCGAATCGCATTATCAAAAATACACGGGGAGTGCATGTAATATGTATGGGATACGTCAAACCGGAAAATTTTCGGCATGTAGATACGCGGCGTGTGTCGTTCGTTGTGCAAAGTGTTGATGATTTGCGTGCAATCGCGAAATGCACGGGGCGAAATCTCAAAATTCATTTGGAAATCAATACGGGTATGAATCGTATGGGTCTGAAACCGGATGAAATTGATGATTATTTGCGCGAGTTGGCGTGTCATGATAATTTCGAGTTGGAGGGCATAATGACGCATCTCGCGGACGCGGATAATGCCGATCCGACTTTCACAGATCGACAAGTAGAGATTTTCGACGAGTGTGTTGATAAAATTTTGGATCAGGGTTTTGCGCCCAAATACTTTCACATCGCCGCGAGTGCGGGCGCGCTGAAAGTCAAAAGTCGATTTGCGAATTTGATTCGGCTCGGTATCGGAACGTATGGAATCAACCCGTTAACAGAGGGCGATCCATTATATGATATATTGCAACAAAATCTGCGTCCGACCCTGACACTCAAAAGCACAATCATCAAAACGATTGATTTGAAAGAGGGTGATAGTGTGAGTTATGGTTGCACTTTCACCGCGGAACGTCCGATGCGGGTGGCAGTATTGCCGCTCGGTTATTACGAAGCGATTCCGCGCGAATTATCCGGCGTATCGCCGATTGTGGGACGGGTATGCATGAATCACACTATCATCGATATTACCGATAAAAATCTAAAAACTGGTAGTGTTGTGACGGTGGTTAGCAATAATCCGAATGATTTTAATTCGGTGAATCGATTGTGGCGGGATCACGAAATCTTTCCGTGGGATTTCTTGTGTAAATTATCGTCGGATATTCGGCGTCGGGTGGTATAGGAATTACAAAATTTTGCCGAAATGGATTTTGCGGTATTCCACACCTGCTTTGTCGCAGGCTTGCTGGAGCCAGTTGTCGTAAACCCCTAAACCAGTGTTCGAACAGAGTGCGTCATGGCGTGGAATGACGGCAATTTTTGGTCGATTGCCGACGATAAAATCCATCGCTTCCTCGGTTTTTAGCCATGGCGCGGACACTGGTACGGTTAGAAAATCAGGTTGAGGGGCGGTGGATTCTAACGAATCGCCGGCATTCGCGAAAACATTATCGACCATTACAGCGAGATTTTGACAGGGAACTACATCGCGGACTATACAAGCATGAAAATTGCTGCCGTAAAATTGCAGTTCGAAAACGCTGGCTTGAATCTTCTCGGGTGCCCACGTAACTCTCGCACCGTCGATCGGATTATCTTCGGTCGCGAAAACCTGTGCATTGGGATTTCTTGCGCGAATCTTACTCAACACTTCCGGTTGATAATGATCGCCATGTTTGTGGGTGATGATAATCACATCAATATTATCAAATTCCGGTAATTTCGTGTTGAATTCGACCGGATCAAACAACAATCCGCGTCCGTCCTTTTCGAGATAAAAACATGAATGTTCAAATTTAGTGATTTGCATAAATCCTCCTTTTTTACACTTATATTTTAGCATACTGTGTGGTAAAATAGTCGTATTATGATGGATATTAAATTTATTCGCGAAAATGCTGACGCGGTTCAGCAAAACAATATTAACAAGGGTTATACGGATCTGGACGTTGCCGAATTATTGGAAATCGATAATGAACGACGCGATTTGCAAACACAGGTCGACACTCTGCGCGAGCAGAAAAATCAGATTGCAGCGCAAATGAAAAATGGCAAACCGAATCAGGAATTAATCGATCAGGGCAAGCAGATCAAAATTCAGTTGATGGAGCGGGAAGAATATTTGCGCGCGACCGAAGCAAAGGTCGACGCGATTTTAAGCCGCATTCCCAACATGATTTTCGATGATGTGCCGCTCGGCGGTGAAGAAAAGTCGGTCGAAGTGAAAACATGGGGCGAAAAACGCGTGGATGCAAAAATCGATCATCTCGATTACATGATTCAGCGCGATTGGGTGGATTTCGAGCGCGGCGCGAAGGTTGCGGGTACGAAATTCTATTATTTGAAAAACGAAGCGGTTTTATTGGAACAGGCGCTCATCAATTACGCACAGAATAAACTGTTTAATCGTGAGATTGGCGGTAAAAGATTCACGCTCATGACCACGCCGGACATGGTTAATGAAAAGATTTTACAGGGCGTCGGTTTCGCTCCGCGCAGCGAGAAAGAAGACAACGATTATTTCGTCGAGGGTGCGGATTTGTCGTTAATTGCGACGGCGGAAATTCCGTTGACCGGTTACCATGCCGGCGAAATTTTGGATGAAAAGGATTTACCGATTCTTTATGCCGGTTTTAGTCCCTGTTTCCGTCGCGAGGCCGGCGCGGCAGGCAAGCACGGACGCGGTCTCTTCCGCGTGCATCAATTTAATAAGGTCGAAATGTACTGTTTTTCCTTGCCCGAAGATTCGCGTGCCATTCACGACGAAATCCTCGCGATAGAGGAAGAAATTTGGCAAGAATTAGGTATCCCGTACCACATTATCAACATCGCATCTGGTGATTTGGGCGCACCTGCGGCGAAAAAATTCGACTTGGAATATTGGTCGCCGATTGATGAAAAATATCGTGAATTGACGTCGTGTTCAAACTGTACCACGTTCCAAGCAAATTCGTTAAATATCCGCGTCCGCCGCGGTGATGGTCGAATCGAAACTGTCCACACATTGAACGGCACAGCGATCTCGCTGGCGCGCGCCCTCATCACCATCATCGAAAACTACGCGCAGCCCGACGGGAAATTCATCGTTCCGGAAGTTTTGCGCAAGTTTTTGGGCAAAGAAGTCTTATAGTCACCCCGAGCATAGTGAGACATGTCATCCTGGGCATAATACTCATTTCGTGTCCACGCCGCTTATTCGCCACTGTCTTTGACTCTGTTCTGTCATAATTATGCTCCTTCTTCTTCACGCTCATTATACATATTCATACGTGCTTCTTCGAGTTCTCCAAATTCAGACATCACCTGCTGTAAATCAATTCTGTCAGCAGGGAGCCGCGACTTATAAAAATCCGCAAATCGAGCCAATCCCGCCATCGTAATCTCATACTGTTCCGGTGTGACTGATTTTTTGTATTCACTTTTAGCCTTTTCATATTCATAATGTTCGTGTCTTCTGTGCTGTATTTCTTCGTGCCATTCTTCGGTCATTACATCGGGTATCCTCAACGCTGCATTTAATTTCTGCAAAGTTTCTATTCCGCTACCCTCGAGACCTTGGTATTCCACCACCTCGCTACCATCGGCACCATAGGGTTGGGATCTACAAATTTTACAGACCAGTTTTGCAAGAATATTTTTAACAATAGTAGGTGTCCCATCCCATTTGTCAACTGACGGTGTATTTTCGTATATAGTGGTGGTGATGCTACGATCATGCTCGTTATGATAGGAATCGAAGCGATGACCGCCCTTTACCGCATCCTCTAACATATTCATTCCAATGTCGCACGTGCGTGCATTTTTGTCGTAGTATTTACATTCACGGCATAAAGGTTCAAAAACACAATATGATAGTTCGTGTCGACGAAATCTACTATGTTTCTCCTCGTTCGTCACATACCAGCCCAAACTCCTGTACGATTTTTTCAACCGAAGTCCATCTGCTAATATCTCTGGATCAGGCGGGTCCTTATCAATTTCAAATTCATCGTTATCTTCCTCGCCCTCGTCCTCTTCGCGTGTCAAAAAAGTATATGGTACTAGTTCCGGATCCGAATGATAAGGAAGTTCGGGGCACCACAGTCCCTTCTCTGTCGAGAATCTTTTATATTCTTCCTCTACCGCTAGCGCTTCCTCGACCCTGATATTATGTATATCGGATCCTGGCGTTTTCCATAATCGGTCGAGGTCTTCTTTGGCTTCCATTGAACTACCTTTGATGCCATGATACACCTCTACATGATCGTCCGGATCAACCGAAGCATAAGAAGTACACCCCAACGCAGCAAGTGAATGTTCTGCGATATAATAACCATCTTCCGTGGGCGTGCCCTTTGGGAGTATCGCGGTATAAATACGTTCATCTCCGTCCTCATCTTCAAAATCATCGCTTATAAAATCATGTCCGCCATCGGTTGCTGTTCTGAGCATATATTTTCCCAATGCACATCCACCAATTTTAATATGAAATTTACATCCCGAACAAATTTCTTCGCTGCTATAATACGAAGGTTTATTTAATGGTTTTTTGTCGCTGCACTTGCCATCTGCTGTAAAATATCCACTTTCTGCTAACATAAGGTGTTAAACTCCTTCTTCTGGCAAAACCTTAAACTGGCACTCTTCTTCTTCGCCATCAATCCGCGGTGCGAAATAAGCCAGGAGTTGATCTCGCTCTCTCCTATCTATATCTCCGTATATCATGCTGGCGGTGGCGCAACTATCTACGCCATCTCCTCCTCGATAGCGCGCACAGCCCTCGCAGACTTTCGGCTTGTTAGGATCTTCCGTTGTTTTCTCGTTTCCTCCGTTGCTGAGTTTTTTCTGCAATTCTGCGCGTTTTGCGATAATTTTTTCCTTCCAATCAGGATCATCTTTCAAGGTTTGGAGGTAATCCATCAATACTTGTCCCATCTGGGTCAATGTTATTTGCTCTTCTCCTGTGTCTTCCTCTCCCTTATCTTCCTCGCCTTCTTCACCGAGTGCCGCCAGTTCCTCAGCCAACATGTTCGTTAGTCTTTCCGCAGATTCGATCGCGCGTGTCACTCTCAAACTCGCTTCGTCCAACTGCGCGTTATGCCACTCTTTGCTCATCACGTCCGGTATGCGCCAAGCAGCGTTCAGTTTTTGCAAAGTTTCCACGCCGCTGCCGTCGGGACCTCGATATTCTTTGACATAACTGCCGTCGGCGCCGTCGGGTCGCGAATCACACCGATATCCGCATGCCAACCTCGAGAGGACTTTTTTGTCGCCCCATTTGTCAACCGGCGCTTCGTTGTCATATACAGTGGCATAAATCATGCTATCCTCAAACTCTCGACCCTTATCAAAACCGCTGTTAATTTCATGATCGCCCTCAGCCGCGTCCTCGAGCATCATTCTGCCAATCTCGCATGCGTGTTCAGGTTTATTATAATACTTACACCCGTCGCACATGTACTTATCGACATAATACGACAGTACGCGTCGGCGAAAATGACTGCGCGCCCCGTCCGTGCCAACATACCAACCGCCGTCCGAATACGAATCCCTGAACCGCCACTCTTCCTTTAGTATCTCCGGATCAGGCTTATCTTTGTCTATCTCAAATCCTTCGTCGTCCAACATACCCTCGTCCTCGTCGCGCGTGAAAAAATGCCACGGCACTAGTTCTGATTCTGACGTAGCGGGCGACCAACCAAATCCGTTTTCTTCGCTCCACTCCCTGTGTTTTTCCGCGCACGCCAACGCTTCCTCGACCCTGATATCATGCAGTGCCGATCCGGGCGTTTTCCACGCTCGATCGAGGTCTTCTTTGGTTTTCATTGAGCTACCCTCAAAACCCATAAAGTGCACATTTTTGTCAGTGAGACTGCCTGGCGTGTAGTTTAGGGCGCGTTTACATTTCAACAAGGCGATACAATTTTCCACGCTCGGATTCTCGAAAAAAGTACCTTGCTTTAGTATCATCGTAAGAATCTCCCCGTCCCTGTAACCGCCGACATCGTCACACAGCGAACCATTGTCATCAAAATAATCGCTAAAAAGAGTGCGATGCTCGTCGTGCACCGTTCTGAGCATATATTTTCCAAGCGCGCACCCGCCGATCCGCAGGTGATATTGGCAACCGAAACAATGCCGCTCCTCGCTGCAATACGACGCCTCGTTTTTCGGTCGTTCGTCGCTACATTTTCCGTCCAGCGTGAAATATCCACTTTCTGTCAACATAATGATCCTATAATACACCCCCCCCCATTAATTTGTCAAGCATAAGCATTTATTTTATAATAAATTTTGACCTGGAGACAGGGAAGTGGTACAATATTCGTGCCAAAGGAGGGCAAAATGGGTAAAACTTTACAGATCGATATCAGCGGGATACATTACGACATTGACGAAAAAACCGAAAGTTACGCCAAAAAGAAAGTGGCGAAGTTGGTCGATTACATTCCGCGCCAGGCTCGCCCAAGTGCGTTTGCCAACATTAAAATCACACAGGTTAATCAAAAAAACAACAATAAATATGAATGTGAAATCGTACTAACGTTGCCGGAAAAGGTTTTGGTCGCGAAAGATTACGCGCCAAACGCCTTGGCGGCGATTGATGTCGTCGAATCGAAATTGCGCGGTCAAATTCGCCGTTACAAAACCGAACGCCGCGCCGACGGTGTCCGCACCGGCGGTATCATCGCGAAACTGAAAAAATCATTGCGTCGAAAATAGTTTCTGCGGGAAGACTGTCTTTGCAGCAAAAGCGGGTTAGATTTTTTGCCGCATGATTACGGATAGGGCGTCTTTAGTTGTGCCGAATTTTACGCCAGAGTTTAAAACATTAAACGGATCGAAGATTTTTTTGACGTCGCTAAATAATTCCGCCATTTTGCCATTGTATTGGTCGACGGCGAACGGAGCGTTCAGACGACCTTCGCCGATTTCGCCGGCGATCGAACCGTCCAAATCCAACACTGCGTCACGCAACTCGTTCATGAAACGAAACACTGTTTGGCGCTGACCGAGATTTTCCAGGTTAATTAACGGTCGAACTGTGATTATTCCTGAACCCAAATTACCCCAGATCCCACCCTCGATATGATTGCGATTCATGATTTCTTTGACGCGCGGGATAAATTCCGGAATACGTTTCGGATTGACGTAAATACTGTCCGCGAGCGGCAATGCCGCCGTACCGCGTTCGGTGAAATTTGTGATTTCGCGCACAATATCGTAAACCGAACGGATTTTTTCCTGATCCTCCCAAGTTTCGGCGGTTTTAACTTTCGCGGTCACCAACATTTTCGTCAGTTTCTTCATGCGTTTGGCGCGATGTTTGTCATCAAATTCGACCACCAACATTTTGTCGGGAACCGTATCAAACAACCGTTTCCAACTATTATTCGCGGTTTTTTTCTGGATCAGTTTTAATGTTTCGCCATCAATAAACCTAAATTCCGACGGTTCGAGTTCCAAAATTTGCGCCGTCAACGCGTTCAGATCCGTTTCAGTGGTCGTACCAATCGCGAGCAGCGATGAATCCTCGGGCGCGGGCAATAGTTTGAGAATCGCCTGCGTGATGATACCCAGTGTGCCTTGCGATCCGGCAAATAGCGGCGTCAGATCGAACGCACCTTTGTCGTCCTTAACCAAATGAAGCGGAAAACCGACGGCGTTCGGAATATTTTTTTGCGCAAAATCGCTAACTAAATCCGCATTGTTGTCGATGAGCGCGTCAAGCGCGCGATAAATCTCGCCCTCCATACTCTGCAAACCCTTTTTGCGATTGAGTTCGCGTTTATTCAACCGACCGGTGTGAATCACTTCGCCATTCGCGAGAACCACGTCCAAACAATCCACGGATTCTAATATCGGACCATATTTGATCGATTTCGTACCTGAAACATTGTGTGCGATTATGCCGCCGATGGTCGCCGTTGGATTATTGGGCTGAACTGGCAAAAACAATCCGTATGCCGCCATGACTTCCTGTAGGGTCGAATACCCGATCCCGGATTGCACGCACACCATTTGTGATTTCGCATCAAATTTCAAAATGCGCGACATATGTTCCGGAAATGACAGAATCGCGCCTGCGCCAATCGCACCGCCAGTCGTATCGCCGCCGAAACCACGCGCCGTAATCGGCAATCTCTGCCCGCGTTCCGCGAGCCGCCACACGAAACGTGCGACCTTTTTAATGTCGTTAATCGTTCGCGGATAAATAACTAAATCGGGAGTAATTCGAAAAATGCTCCCGTCCGTCGAAAACTTTTCGCGCACCAATGCGCTGGTTGTTACCTCGCCGTCCAACCTCTCCCCCAAATAGTCCGTGATCTTACTCATAATACTAATATTTTAACACAACTTGTTTGCGATTTCTACTGTTCGTTTTGAAAAGATTCCAACCTAAAACCACCCTCGATTCGACTTTCGAATGATTGCACTTTGCTTCCGTCGGCTTGCACTTCGCCGCCGCAATCGAGGGAAGTACTGGTTTCCAATCCGCCTTCAACGATATGGGCGTAAGTTTTATTTTTCGAAAGAGCATGACCGCCGTCAAACAATCGACAATGCGGGTTTTCATCCGTATATTTAAGCATAGCTAATTTTAGTGCGCATTCACCAGTTTCCTGGTTATAATGCTTGCACTTGCCGCATATTTCGGGATCAGTATAATACGACTTTTCACCCTCTTGTTCGCTAAAACTGTAATACGGTGCGAACTCGCTGCTTTTTCCGTCCTTTGTCACATACATAGTTAAAGCTCCTTATTAAAAATGCTAAACCATAAACCTCACATTTCATCAACACCCTAATTATAGCACCCCCCCCCAGAAAGTCAACAGCGAAATAATATGTGTTAAAATATTCGTTATGACACGTTTAAGAATCATCGGCGGCAAATTCGGCGGGCGGTATATTTCGGCGAATACGGGGAGCGCAACGCACCCGATGGGGGATCGCGTGCGTACGGCAATGTTCAATATGTTGGAATCGCGCGACGTTTTGCGCGGGACGGAAATTTTGGATGCTTTCGCCGGCACAGGCGCGATTGGTTTGGAATGTTTGAGCCGCGGCGCGAAATCCGCGACCTTTATCGAACGCGATCATACCGCGCAAAAGGTAATTGTTGACAATATTACAACACTTAATATTTCCGATTGTACAAAATTAATAAAAACCAGTGTTGGTGCTTGGCTGACCTCTGGAAATACGACAAAATTCGATCTGATTTTTGTTGATCCGCCGTACGATAATCCACAGTTTTCCACAGTTTTGGAACTTTTGGGGTCTTTACGCGACAATGGGCTTATGATATTATCGATACCAGGTAGAGAGATTATACCTGAACCTAATGGAGTTGTTGTGGTGGACAAACGTAGTTACGGAGAAGCGAATTTAGTTATTTACCGTAAGATTGATAATTAAACTCGAAATGCAGGTAAAAATCTCTCTGCTTTTTATTTGGCGAGATTTTTGTGATACAATATTTAGTATGCGCGAGTGGTGAAATGGTAGACACGCTAGCCTTAGGAGCTAGTCCTGAAAGGGGTGGAAGTTCGAATCTTCTCTCGCGCACCAGAAAAACTAAGAAAGGAGTTTGCCTGTCATAACCATTATTGCGTGTCCTGTAAATCAACTAATTTTTAATAAAAGGAGCAACTAAATGACCGAAGCAAACAAAACACACGAAGCGAGCGACGCAAAAGCGAAAACGAAGGAGATCGAAGAAGGCAAAGCAATGGCAATTTTGTCTTACATCGGTATTCTCGCGTTGATCTCGTATTTCGCGGGCGACAAGAAGAATAAATTCTTACGCTATCACGCGATACAGGGTATAAATTTGATGCTCATTGGCATCGCATACTGCGTCGTTGCGGGGATTATCAACGGCATCATCTGGGCTATCGCACTCAGCGGCTGCAATAATGTCGGTTCAATTTTAGCGGGCGGTTGCAGCTATGGTAATTTCGGCTGGGCTAGCATCGTTTCCTTTATTGTCTGGATTCCTATGATCATTCTCGGTATCCTCGAAATCATCGGCATCGTCAACGCCGTCAACGGCAAGGAAAAAGAAGTGCCGATCCTAGGCAAATTCAAATTCATCAAACAGTAATTTCGCGGATTTTTCCGCTTTTAACGCTGATTTTATAATTGTTTGAACCAGCTTTTGTTTTTGTACTCTATCGCAAAAACGGGGCTGGTTGTTTTGGTTTTTTGTCTTATTTCCTTATTATTTCGCGATTTTTGATTAAACATTTGCATTTTTAATAAAAGTGTGCTATAATGGATATATGAGCATGTTTTATCAACTCCACGCCCATATGTTGCCGAGTAGACTGGCGTGATTTGATATCCTCTTGAAAAATAAACGCCGGTCGCTCGGCGTTTTTCAGTTCCTGGGACAAAAATTAGGAACGAACGTCAACAAAACCATACCAGAGTGGACGATAATGAATCTAATTTTAAGGAGAATTTTAATGGAAAAATATGTAATTTCGGCGGAACTTGATCTGCCGAATAATAGAAGCGGAATTGTAGTAAATCCCGCGCAAATCGATAATTTTCGCGCGGATTTAACACAGAATTTACGCGAAATTGGCAAGGATCCGTTATGGGTCGAATCGCAAATTTTACAGCAAGGAATGGAATCTGCTATCGGTAAAACCGCATTATCGGTCGTAAGTTTAGATAACCGATATGTGCGCAATGCCGCCGATTATTTGGGAATTTCGCGTGCAGTTTACAACGAAAAACAAGAGGGTATTGACTATTACGCCAATCGCACGGGTTTTGAAAATATATCCGAACAGTTTGACCGAATTGCGCGTCAATTTCGCAAGATTGTTTTGGCTGACGACGTGATTTTTAGCGGTGAAAATATGCGCTATGTAATTCAGGAACTCGCTCGTCGTGGCGTTGATGTTCAGGGTATAATCGCCGGCATTACAATCGACGCGGGCGCGCAAAAACTCGCGGAAACAGGTATACCCATCGAATCGATCGCAACATTCGACACGGTCGACGACGAGATTTGCGAACGCGACTTTGCATTTGTACCGGATTCAGGTCGAATTGGGAGCGATTATCGGTGCAACGACTCTTACGGAGTGTTGTATTTCGATGACCTGTTCGGCGCGCCGACCAAATATGCGTCTATTCCGCGTGATGCGAAAGCGGATTTTTGTCAAAGAAGCTTGGTGCGCAATATCCAATTATTGCGAGCAGATGCACAATACAACAGGCAAGTTTACGGTCGCAGATTCGCGGGTTATAATGGTTATGGCAACCAAACCGCCATAGACGCGTTAAAGGAACGAATTGAGTTCAGTAAAAGAACAGAGGCGTTAAGAAGCAAAAAGGAGAGTTAGATGAGAAAATTGCAGATTGGTGTTATCGGTTCGGTCAGCGATCTGAACTATGGCAAAGATGCGGAAAAATTTGCCGAAGAATTGGGAAAATTGATCGCAAAAAACGATTATGTGTTGATCTTTGGCGCAGAAAAAGACGCCGATTCATTGCCGACGGTCGCCGCAGCGTCAGCACAACGGGCGGGCGGTTTAACAATTGGTGTGACGTATGGGAAGGGGTTGAAAATTTTCAACCCCTCCGCCGCGTCGGTCGTCATCGCCACTGGCTTGGAACGCGGCGGTGGACGCGAAACTTCGTTGATGCTAAGTTGCGACGGCGTGATTGCGCTTGCCGGCGGATCGGGAACGCTGAACGAAATTTGCGTCGCGTACCAGGCAAATATTCCGGTCGTCGTGGTGGACAAATTCGGCGGTTGGTCGGCAAAATTGGCAAACGAATTTTTGGACGAACGGAAACGTTATAAATTTGAAATCGCTAAAATGCCGGATGAGGCATTAAAAAAACTAATAAATAAGATATAATGGAATAAAGGAGAAAAATAATGTTAAGTTTACAAAGTTACAAAGGTACGCGCGACATTTATCCCGAGGATATGCGGTTAAGGAATTATATTTTCGGGAAGTGGCGCAAGGTGATCGAGAGTTTCGGGTACGAGGAATACGATGCGCCGCTGCTTGAGCCAATCGAGATTTACGCGGCGAAATCGGGGACGGAGATCGTTAACGATCAAACCTATACATTCACCGATCGCGGGGATCGGACGGTGGCGATTCGTCCGGAAATGACGCCGAGCGTGTCGCGCATGGTCGCCGCCCGTCGTCAGGAAATGCCGATGCCGGCGCGGCTCTATTCGATTTCGAATTTCATGCGTTACGAACGCCCGCAGAAAGGTCGCGAACGCGAGTTTTGGCAACTCAATTTTGATTTGTTTGGCGTGGACGGTATCGCCGCGGACGCGGAAATCATCACGATTGCCGATAAAATCTTGCGCGAGTTTGGCGCGAATGAATCAATGTTCACGATTCGCATAAACGACCGCCGGTTAACGAACTATATCATGCGCGAATATTTGGGATTAGACGAAAATCAAACGAATTTAATGATTAAGCTGTTCGATCGACGTGAAAAAATGCCCGAAAAAGATTTTCTGGAACAGGCGGCGGAAATCGTGCAAAATGAGTCCAAGAATGACACCACAAATGTCACCACTCTGCTTATCAAAGTCAGGCAGATAACAGAGATGAGAGATTTGGACGAGCTTGTGCAGAATGTCACCACAAATGTCACCAAGAATGAGACTATTTGCGACCTCAAAAACTTATTCGAAATCCTCAAGAATCGCGGCATCAAGTCAGCAAAATTTGATCCGACATTAATGCGCGGATTTGATTATTATACCGGCACAGTATTTGAAGTTTTCGACGAGTCGCCCGAAAATCGACGTGGTATGTTCGGTGGCGGACGTTACGATGGGTTGATCGGTTTGTTCGGCGTCGAACCCTTGCCGGTCGTCGGCGTCGCGCCGGGCGAAACTACAATGATCGAGTTCTTGAAAGCGCATAACTTGTTGCCGGAACTGAAACCCTCGACCAAAATCGTGGTCATTCCGATGGGCGAGGTCGATGCGGGATCGGTTGCGGACGAATTGCGCGTACGAAATATCAACGTGAGCGTCGATTTTAGCGATCGAAAAACTGATAAAAAAATCAAGGGCGCGGTCAAATCGGGCGTTCAATATGCGTTGTTCGTCGGGGAAGACGAGATTGCGAATAAAAAATTTTCGCTAAAAAATGTTGCGACAGGGGAACAACAAATTCTAACTATTGACAAAATCGCACAGATCCTGTAAGATTTTCGCATGACAGTAGAAAAATCGGTGCGTATTATCGATAAATATTACAAGGGCGGCATGGAGCAATACGCTCAATTTACCGCCAATGTTTTAGATAAGCCTTCAACGACTCATAGATTAGCGGGGGATCAACGGACGGCGCGCGATATTCTCGAAAGTCTACCCCCCTCCGATAAAATGTCGCCCGAAACATTCCGCAATTCAATGAACGCTATGATGAGCATTGCGAGGGGTGCGATTTGCGAGTCAATGGGCATGCGAGGTAGTCCGTCGGATATTTATCCATACATCAACGAAAATTGCGCGAATGTGGCGGGAATTGCTTATACTGCACTTAATAATTGTCGTCCGGATTTAGGCGCGTAGTTGTTCGTTGGAGCGGCGCGCGGCAACCAAACGCGTCGTCTTCACCAGCATTTTTGGGTGCGAACGGAAAATGGTTTGCTTTACGACAACAGCGACTTACAATCCAAAAATAAATACACCCATCATCATGCGTTGTTAGTTTGCGAGGGCGCACTTACTGACGAATATTTTTGGCGCAGAGCGCGACGTAGCGAGAGATAGTTAGTTTTGCAAATACCAAGCATTCAAGTCGAGGGTGGTGGGGTTGGCCGCGCGGACGATTTTTGCCGCTATACGACCCATTTCATGCATAAATGGAGCGTGTTTGGTGGTCATGCCGTCGAGATCGATGTCGTCCTTGCTGGATTCTTCGTATAGCTCAAAGACAGAGAAGGTGAGAACTTTCGATCCAGCGGCGGTTGCGACATCGATGGCGGCGGCGGTCGTGTTTCCGTCGTGAAAATATTCGTCGACAACCACGGAATTTTTGCCGGCGAGAAATGGGGTGAGGCGCGCAGTTTCCTGATCCATATCAGCTTTTTTCTTGCAATTCCAGGAATTGATAAATGCTGGCAATAACATGGGGTGGGTCTCACCAATTTCGTCGTGGAATCCGCGAAAGGCATCCGCGAGGGCAATCGCCGACATCGCGTTCAGTAGAACCGCGTCCACATTTTCGCCACGCTGTAAAATCGCATGGTATTCTCGCATAAATCGCACGAAATCGCCGTCGCGTTTTTGCCTCTCTGTCCACTTTTGCGTCAAATCGGGCTTTGTGCGAGCGATATTATTCATGATATACGCCGCACGTTCGTAATCTTCTTCACCACAAAGCACGCCAGGGTTAGCCAGCGGGTGAAAACAGAAATCTAACGAGGAAACAGGGTATGCATCGGAAACCACTACCTTATACACTTCCTCAAATGCTGATTTATCGCAAAATATAGACATCTATCTTACCATTATACCACACTTTCTTTTTCGTGTCAAGTTGCATTGATGAGTTATATCTGTTAAAATGGTTGAATTATGAAACATACCATCAAGAATTTATCGGATAGCAAAGTTGAAGTGCATGTGGAATTGACGCAGGAAGAAATCGCCGAACACCACGCGGCGGCGGTTAAAAAAATGGCGCGCGACGTTAAAGTTTCCGGATTTCGCAAAGGACATGTGCCGCTAAATGTCGCGGAAAAACATCTCGATCCCGTCAAGGTCGCCGACGAGGCGGTCAATAATGCGATCAATGCCGTATTGAACGAAATTATCCGCGGTGAAAAAATCCGCATTTTGGACCAGCCCACGATCACGGTCACGAAATTCGTACCGGCGCAAGTTTTGGAATTCACAGCTGGAATCGAAGTCATGCCCACGATAAAATTGTCCGGCATCGATAAGTTGAAGACTAAAAAGGGTTTAGTTAAGATTGAAGCAAAAGATGTTGACGACGTGTTAGGGCGTTTACAAAAATCGAGCATGACGAAAGAAGAAGTTTCGGACCGCGCCGCGAAACTCGGTGACGAGGTCGACATTGATTTCGTCGGCACAAAGGATGGTGTGGAATTCCCGGGTGGCAGTGCAAAAAATTACGCGTTGGAGCTCGGATCAAATTCATTTATTCCAGGGTTCGAGGACGGCGTGGTTGGGCATAAAATCGGTGACGAGTTCGATATTCCGCTGACTTTTCCAAGGGATTACGGCGCAAAAGATTTGGCGGGTGCGAAAGTTAATTTTCATGTTACATTAAACAAGATCCGCGAAATTAAATCGCCTGAACTGAACGATGAATTTGCCGTGAAATTATCGCCGGAATTCAAAAAACTGGATGATTTGAAGAACGATATTAAACGCGAAGTTACCGCGCGCGCCGAATTCGAGGCACAGCGGCGATTTGAGGACGCATTGGTCGAAGAACTGGCAGATAAAGCTGATTTTGATGTGCCGGGAATTTTGGTTGAAGATCAGTTGGTCGCAGCGGAACGGAATTTCACGCAAAACTTGCTGTACCAAGGCATGACGGTTGAACAGTATCTGGAACAAAATAAGTTCAAGGATCGCGAGGATTGGATTGCACGCGAACTGCGCCCAGTATGCGAAAAAACCGTGCGTAAATCGTTGGTTTTGGCGCAGTTGGTCGAAGATTGGAATATTTCCGTCACAGAGGAAGAAATCGCCGCGAAGCAAGCGCAAATCATCGCGCAGTACAATGACCCGAAGCTAAAAGACCGTTTCAACAGCCCCGAAGCCAAACGGCAAATCGCCCAACAAATCATTTCGGATAAAACTTTGCAAAAATTGGCGGGATTGAATACGAAATAAACTTTTGCCCCGAAGACTGTCTTCGGGGCAAAGTGCGAGAATGCGGGTTAATTAATTCAACGCTTTATCTAGCATATCGCGAATGTTGGTGGTAAAAACTCGGTTAACTTGTTCGCCGTCGATAAACCAGGCCGGCGTGCCGGAAACCCCGGATTCGATTCCGAGATCTTTGTCGCGGGTAATCTTGTTTTGTATGCCGTTTGTTTTATAATTTTCTATGGCGTCGTTAAACTCGACCATGTCGAGTCCGATTTTTTTGGAATAAGTTAAGAGCAGCGACCTGGCGTCTTCGTATTCGATCGAGCCAGTCCAATCGTTTGTCGACCATAAAAGTTTAGACATCTCCCAATATGCATCCTCGCCGCCGACCAGATAGGCGGCTTCTGCGGCGCGTTGGCTGAGATCTGATCCCGGATAGCCAAGGTTAAAATTGCGGTAGATGAATAATACTCTGTCGCCGTAATCTTTGTGGATTTTTTCGGCGTCGGCGCTAAATTGATTGCAATGGCTGCAGGCGAAGTCGCCATATTCGATAACGACGATTTTAGTATCCGGGTTACCGACATAGTGGTCGGGGATTTCGTTTTGTTTGACATCGGATTTAGTTATTAAATTCCACGGCGACAGAGTCGTTTCGTCGTCGGGTTCATTATCGCAATCCTCAAAATCACCTTTGCAATCCGGCGGGTCGCTTGGTTTGTGGATTGTGGTGTTGGTTGCGTCGTCCTTGTCGGGAGCTTTGGATGAACGCGTTACCAAAACTATAATGAGTAGAGTAATAAAAATTAAAAATAGCACGCCAACAATGATGCTCGCGATAATCAAGATTTTCTTATCGTTATTATTTTGATTTTGCGCCGGCGGCGTTGTTTGACTAAAGTTCGGTGTTTGATCCATGATAGAAATTATTATAGCATAAAGACAATATGACACCAAGTTTTTGACCAGAAGACTGTCTTCGGGGCAGGGTGAATTACCGCACGGTATGAGCGGTTTGGTAACGTAGAAAGGCGGCTCGATACAATCGAGCGTGCCATGGATCATCTAGTGGGTCAATATGATGTGATTATCTTTTAATTTTTCCACTCAAATAGCGTGAGAAATCTTTGAAATTGTCGGCGAATTTTTTGATGTGACCGTTTTGCAGGTCTTTATATCCGGTTCCTAGAATTTTCTTGGACAGGCCAAAAACTTGAGCGTAGGCGAGGTATTCTTGCCATAATAATACGTTTTCCAGAGTGTCGTAATTAAACATCGTGTCAAATCGGTTGAGAAAGTTATAGAATAATAACCATTCCCGCAAGTGCTGGTCGCCAAGATGCGTTCGTACGTACGAAAGTTTGTTTTTCTTTGCTATCGCGACGAGAAAGGTGAGTGCCGGAGGAAAACAAAGTACAAGTATCAACTGGTCTTCCTGTGTGATATATCGTCCGCTCGCCTGTCGCCACCATACGTTAGCCATCCAGCCCAAGTAAGCCGCGACGGCAGTGAGGGCAATAAGTCCAATCGTTGCAAGTATGAGTAATAACAAAAATTTGATCGCCGATAGTACAGAAGGCTTACCGGAGAGAAAACTTTCTTTTTCCTTGCGTGAACGACGAATATTCGCGAGAAAAATACGCCAAGGTTTGTTCGCCTTTACGTCCGCCGTATCGGCAATGAGCCCTAGTCCCAATGCGACTTCCTTCGCATAATACGACCACACGTGATATTCGATTGGTGCGTTTTTCGCGAGGCAATTCATGATATATTGGTCATCCCAGGACAGATCGCGAGAGTCTTTTGTGTGATTAATCCTTAACTGATACACACCCGAAAAATTTATCATGTGCAGGTAACCCCGACCACATAGAGATAATATTGCGGCGACAATATCCTTTTTGAATTCGACATTATAGTCCATCAAAACAGTCAGAACTCCGACCGAATAGCCATGCGGTGCGTTTTGAGCGTAATCTGTATGTTTAGCAGTTTTCGCGATCTTCTTGAATTGGTGTTTTATTCGACGTGCCACAATCATATTGCCGCCGATACTGCCCAAAAAAGTCATCAGATCGATCACCCAGCCATTCAAGTTTCTCGAATCGTAACATATAATCACACTTATTATAAGGAACAACGCAATAAACAACAGGAACGGGTTCGGATTCCAGGGAATATAACCTCCACCTCCAAGACCCGCAAAAAGGATTGTTATTAAAAATGCGATAAGAAGCGGTAAAAGAAAATGTTTGCTGTTGTCATTTTGCATAATAACAACTATTATAGCATAAACAAAACGACATGACAAAATTACTGTTCGTCAAGTAGTAGATCCCTCGACTTCGCTCGGGATGACGACAGGGCATGGATTGCCGGGATAAGCCCGGCAATGACAAGTAGTGAAATCCTATTCCGCGAGGTCGATTTGGTTTTCGATGTCCATGACATCGTATTGTTCTTCGACGAAGTCGGATTCCGAGAGAGCACCGGTGCCGACCGGAATTTTGCGTCCGATGATGACATTCTCCTTTAGACCGTACAGGCGATCGATGCGACCCGAGGTTGCGGCACTAATCAGAACTCGCGTGGTATCTTGGAATGAAGCTGCCGACAGGAACGAATCGCTATAGATCGAAGTTTTCGTGATACCGAGCAGTAGTTGCGTGAACTGCGCCGGTTCTTTGCCTTCGGCTTCGAGTTGCTTGTTGGTGTGGACCGCCAAAGCTTTCGAGACGATGTCGCCAGCGATGAACGGGCTGTCGCCGGATTCGTCGATCTGAACGCGGCTGAACATTTGGCGCACGATGACTTCGAGGTGTTTCGGCGAAATTGCCTGACCCTGCGCGGCATAAATGCGCAAAACTTCGTTGATGATGTAACGTTCAGTTTCCGCCACACCGCGCAGATTCATTGAATGTTGCAGATTGAGCGAACCCGTCGTCAAACGGTCGCCAGCATTGATATGATCGCCATTTTCAACCGCCAGGTGGCGATAATTCGGAATGTCGTCATAACGTTTAGCGGGGATGGTTTGATCGTCGCTGGTTTTATCGGGGGTGACAGTAATGATGTATTTTTCATTTTTTTCCTCGATTGAAACCGTACCGCCGATTTCCGATAGGAGCGCTTCGCCTTTTGGCGTGCGGGCTTCGAGCAACTCGTCCACGCGGGCGAGACCTTGGCTCGTGCCAACGCCGCCGGCAACTTGGTGTTTGGTGTCGAGGGTTAACTGCGTGCCAGGTTCACCGACGGATTGCGCCGCGATGACGCCAACCGGTTCAGCAGCACCGACCAAGAAGCCGGTCGCCATGTCGATACCATAGGATTTTTGCGGAATACCGTTGAGTTCCGGCGTCGACAGGACGGACATGATCTTGACAGATTCAATGCTTTCGTCGTTTTGAATTGCATCGGCAATCGCCAGGTTGATCAGTTCGCCCTTCTTGACGTAATTTGCGACGTCTTCGGCAGCATAACGACCAGCGATGCGATCCGAGAACATAATCATCGTTTCTTCGGATTCGCGGCGATAGATTGTGAAGCCGAGATCTTCAGCAGTCGCGTCTTCATCGGAAACTGTGAAGACATCCTGTGCAACGTCGACCAAACGACGGGTCAGATAACCCGAATCCGCCGTTTTCAAAGCTTTCGAAACTTCCGAGAAACGTGAACCGCGGGTCACCACGAAAGCTTCGAGCGACGTCATGCCGCGTTTGAAGCTGTGGCGCACCGGTAACTCGATAGCGTGACCGGATACATCGACCTGGATGCCAATCATGGCAGCAGCCTGTTTGATGTTGTCGATTGAACCGCGTGCGCCGGAATCGGTCAAGATTGCTGTTGCCGAATTGGAATCGACCATGCTTTCCTTGACTTTATCAGTGACGCGAGCGTCAACGTTGCGCCATGCCTTGATGGTCAAGTTATAGCGTTCTTCTTCTGTCAATAAACCTTGTTCGAATTCATCGGCGATTTGCGCAACACGATCGTCGCCCTCGCTCAAGATTTCGCCCAGGTTGCTGATTTCAGAATAGTCGTTCATACCAGTCGACAACGCCGAGCGCGTCGCGTATTCGAACGCCAAATCCTTGATCGCGTCCGCCGTGGTGGCGGTGATGTCCGGACCATAGTTGTTGAAAACGCGCGCCAATACACGGTTGATGACTTTCTTGGTCAGAGGTTCGTTGATGAACGGGAAATCTTCGGGCAGGAGTTCGTTAAACACGACGCGCCCGAGGGTGCTTTCCTGAATTTTACCGCGGAACTTGATGACAATTGGGGTTTGATATTTGATTATACCCGCATCCAACGCCAGGTTGGCTTCCGCCACATCGGCAAAAGCGCGTGGTTTTTCGCCCTTTTTGAGTTGAGTATCAGGATTGTTGTAGGTCATATAGTAACAACCAAGAACGATATCCTGATAAATCGACAGAATCGGCGAACCGTCCGCTGGTTTCAGGAGGTTGTTCGTCGCGGACATCAGATCACGCGCTTCGGCTTGCGCCTGTTCAGACAGCGGCAAATGAACCGCCATCTGGTCGCCGTCAAAGTCAGCGTTGAAACCGGTGGTCACGAGAGGTGATAACTGGATAGCGCGGCCCTCGATCAATTTCGGTTGGAATGCCTGGATCGACAAACGGTGCAGGGTAGGTGCACGGTTGAGCAACACATATTTACCCTTAATGACTTCGTCGAGCGCGTCCCAAATCACCGCGTCGCCGGCCTCGATCATACGCGAGGCGGTGCGAATATTATGTGCCTGCTCCCATTCGAGAAGCTTGCTGATCACAAATGGTTTGAACAGTTCGAGCGCCATGGTTTTCGGCAGACCGCATTCGTTCAATTTCAGTTCCGGACCAACGACGATGACCGAACGACCAGAATAGTCGACGCGTTTACCGAGCAGGTTCTGACGGAAACGACCTTGTTTGCCCTTCAAAAGATCCGACAACGATTTCAGACGTCGGCGATTGCCGGTCGATTGCGCCGCGCTCGTACCGCGGGTCGCGCTGTTGTCAATCAGAGCATCGACCGCTTCCTGCAGCATGCGCATTTCGTTGCGAGCAATGACTTCTGGCGCATTTAATTCCGCCAATTTTTTTAAACGGTTGTTGCGGTTGATCACGCGACGATACAGATCATTCAGATCCGACGTTGCGAAACGACCGCCCGTTAATTGCACCATCGGGCGCAGATCGGGCGGGATCACCGGCAAAATTGTCAAACACATCGCTTCCGGTTTAACGCCGGCAGCTTGCATGCCCTCCAACATCTTGAGGCGTTTTTGAATCTTCTTTTTCGCCTGACCCTTACGACTCTCGGCTTCTCCGGATAATTCGGCGATTAACTGCGACAGATCGATTTCCGACAACAAACGGTGCAGGGCTTCGCCGCCCATACCGACCTCAACCAATTCTTCGTATTCTTCCGGCAGATTGCGATAGGCGTTTTCGCTCATGAGCGCGCCCTTATTCAAACTTTCGAGAGTGGATTTCTTTTGGTTGTAATTTTCAGTTAATTCTTCCAGTTCACGCGTCATCTGTTCGGATAATGCACGCACATCGACAGTATTGTCGCCCTCAGTGTCCGCACCAGCCGCTTCGTTATAGCGAATACGAATCGCCGCACGACCGGCCTCAAATTCAGCTTCGTTATCAGCGAGCAGTTGTTCAATGCGTTCGTTGTCGGTCGACAAAATCACGTAGCTTTGGAAATACGCGATGCGTTCGAGATTTTTCACCGCCATATTCAGGAGCAATGACATCGCGCTCGGAACACCGCGCATAAACCAGATGTGCGCCACCGGAGCAGCGAGTTTAATATGACCCATGCGCTCGCGGCGCGCCGAACTTTTAGTGACTAAATCGCCATTTTTGTCAACGGCAGCTTCGCGGGAACGCACGCCCTTTAATTTTGCATCGTGCGGATTGATATCCTTGATTGGTCCGAAAATCTTTTCACAGAACAAACCATCGCGTTCCGGTTTTTGCGTGCGATAGTTGATGGTTTCCGGTTTCAAAACTTCGCCGTATGACCACGACAAAATGTCGCTATCCGACGCCACCGCCAAACGCACCGCGTCAAAATCGGCGATTGCCTTGTCTTCGTACTTTGCCATTTACGCCTCCTCCTCTTCGTCGTTAAATTCTTCGCTTATTTCTTCTTCGATGCCGCCACCCGGTTCTGGGTCGGGTTCAGTTTTCTCCGCATCAGTAGCCTCTTCGACAAAACCGCTATCGTCAGTTTCCGCGATATGCGCACTGTCGCCCAGATCGATCGATCCGCCCTCGTCGGCTTCGTCGCCCACCAATTCGTCGGCGAGTTCGGCGATTTCTTCGTCCAAATCTAAATCGTCGGGGATATCGCTGATGGAAATCTTGCCGCCAGTGCCTTTTTCGACTACGACCGCTTCGGCATCCTCGATTTCGTTGTTGTCAACCAGATCGACACGCAGACCGAGACCTTGCAGTTCCTTAACCAAAACTTTGAAACCTTCCGGCACGTCCGGACCTTCGATTTCGGTGTTTTTGATAATCGATTCGTAAGCCTTGCCGCGACCCCTGACATCGTCGGATTTAATCGTGAGCATTTCCTGCAAAGTGGTCGCCGCGCCATAAGCTTCGAGCGCCCAAACTTCCATTTCGCCGAAACGCTGACCACCATTTTGCGCCTTACCGCCCAATGGTTGTTGCGTAACCATGGTGTATGGTCCGGTTGATCGAGCATGGATTTTATCCTGAACCATGTGGTGCAGTTTCAAGATATACATCATGCCGACCGTGGTTTTTTCCTGGAATGCTTCGCCGGTGCGACCGTCGTACAATTGAACCTTACCGTCGCGCGACAAACCAGCTTTTTCGAGCTCGTCCGCGATTGTATCAATCGGCACACCGTTAAATGATTCGGACGCGACCTTGTAACCGAGTTCGCGCGCCGCCATACCGATGTGTACTTCGAACAACTGTCCGAGGTTCATGCGCGATGGCACGCCGAGCGGGTTCAAAATCATATCCACAGGAGTTCCGTCCGCCATGAAAGGCATATCTTCGACCGGCAAAACGCGAGCGACGACACCCTTGTTGCCGTAACGACCCGCCAATTTATCACCGACGGAGATTTTGCGACTCTGGGCGATAAAGATTTCGATTTGCTGCAGAACGCCTGCCTTTAATTCGTAACCCGATTCGCGATCGAACACTTTGACGGCGATAACTTTACCGCCCTCGGATCGACCGACGCGGTGCGAAGTGTCGCGAACATCCTTGGCTTTTTCGCCAAAGATCGCGCGCAACAAGCGCTCTTCCGAACTTAATTCTTGTTCGCCCTTTGGCGTGATTTTACCAACCAAAACATCACCAGCTTTGACTTCTGATCCGACGGTCACGATGCCGCGTTCGTCGAGATGCTGCAGGGCTTCTTCGCTGACATTCGGGATGTCGCGTGTGACGATTTCCGGTCCGAGTTTCGTATCGCGGATTTCAACGGTCGACGAGGTGATATTAATCGATGTTAACTCGTCATCCTCGACCAAACGGCGCGAAATAATGATGGCGTCGTCCATATTATATCCTTTCCAGGACATATAGGCGACCAACATATCGCGTCCGAGCGCCAATTCGCCATCAGCGATCGATGCGCCTTCGATGATCGGCTGACCCTTGGCGACTTTCTGACCGCGCGAAACGACCACGCGCTGGTTGAACGAACGATCTTCGTTGGATTTCACAAAATGTTTCAGCGGATAGGATTTAATATCGGTCGCACCGTATTTAACTTGAACTTCGTTAGCGTCGGCTTTGACGACCTCGCCGTCCTTTTCCGCCATGACCAGTTCCGAAGTATTTTTCGCGATGTCGTGTTCGACGCCCGTGCCCACGATTGGCGCGCTGGTTTTGATCAGCGGCACGGCCTGACGTTGCATGTTCGCACCCATGAGGTTGCGGTCGATGCGGTTCTTTTCCAGGAACGGAATCATCGAAGCAGTCACGCCAATAACCTGGGCATTGTCCGCGTCGATATAGGTAACTTCGCTGGCATCGACGATTTCCGGTTTCAGATCGCGCCGCGCTGAAACGCGACTATCCGCGAATGCACCGGTTTTATCCAACTTGTTCGAATTTTCAGCAATTACTTCCTTGGTTTCCGCCAAAGAATCGAGATAGACGATTTCGTCGGTAACTTTGCCTTTTATAACTTTGCGATAGGGAACTTCGATGAAACCGTATTCATTGATGCGCGCGTATGATGCAAGATTAAGCACCAGACCCACGTTCGCGCCTTCCGGCGTTTCGACGATACAGGCGCGTGAATAGTGCGTCGGATGAATATCGCGAACCTCAATACCCGCACGCTCGCGCGTTAAACCGCCGGGACCCATCGAACTTAAACGTCGTTTATGGGACAATTCCGAGATCGGATTTGCCTGATCCATGAATTGCGACAACTGCGACGAAGCAAAAAATTCATGCACCGCCGCCACAATCGGACGCGCGTTGATGAGCGACGCCGGCGTGACACTTTCGAGATCCGCCACCGACATGCGATCGCGAATATTGCGATCCAAACGCAACATACCGACGCGGAATTGACGCGCCACCAATTCGCCGACCAATTTAACACGACGATTATAAAAGGCGTCGATATCATCGGGCGCCTCTTGCGTGTTGTTGAGTCGGATAATTTCGCGAATAATCGCAACCAAATCATCCAAACGGAGTACGCGATTTTCGGGGATATTTTCAATGTCAGGAGTGTTCAAACGCTGGTTCATTTTGTAACGACCAACGCGCGAAACATCGAAACGTTTGAAATCAAAAAACATGCGCTCGACCATAGTCTTGGCGTTATCGACTGTCGCTAAATCGCCGGGGCGAATCTTGCGAAAAACTTCGATTAAGGCTTCGTTCGTGCCGCGGGCAGCGTCCTTTTCGATCGTGGCATTGATATATTTCACATCGCCCGTATCGACGTCGGCGAACAAATCTTTTAATGCTGTGTTCGTGCCGTAACCCAACGCACGCAACAGTGTTGTGACCGCGATTTTGCGGCGACGATCGATCTTGACATAAATCGCGCCGTTGGTGGAAGTTTCAAATTCCAACCACGCACCGCGACCCGGGATCAATTTCGCACCGTAATAGTTTCGATCATTAACCTGTTCAGCAATAAAAAATACGCCTGCAGAGCGTATTAATTGCGACACCACGACACGCTCCGATCCGTTAATAACGAATGTTCCGCGATTTGTCATCCACGGATAATCACCCAAATACAGTTCTGTTTCTTTGACTTCGCCGGTAACTTTATTCGTTAGTTCCACATTCGCATATAATGCCGCTTCGAAACTAGTATTGTCGTCCAGCGCCTGACGATCGGAAATTTTCGGTTCGTCGAAACGATAATCCTTGAACCGTAAACTGAGTTTCTGACCCGTATAATCGTCAATCGGGTTAAGTTCCGCGAAAATCTCACCGAGATCATCGCCCACGAATCGTTGCCAGGATTTTTTGAGATGCTCCGTCAAATCCGGCAAGCCCAAAATTTTGTTTTGTGGGGCGAAATATGTACGTTTCGTAACCCCATTGACCTTCGTCGCCGAATTATCGGCAACCACCGTCGCTGCTTTTGCCACGCTTGCTCCTTATAGTTAATTGATTGTCTGGCGCGAAGGAACTAATTCTGCTTTTTTGGACAGAATTTTTGACGGTAGTGTGTCGCCAAAAGTTCAATCCAAGACAACTCGCCAGCCACGGCGAGTCACCAAAAACAGATTTACACTACTTCATTACTGAACAGTATATCGCAAAAAATGCGGCGTGTCAACACTTTTTTCGGGTTTTTGTGCTCATTGCCATCCTGAACTTGTAATATATCATCCTGAACTTTACCCCTATTGTCAAATTCATTTCTCAATTTAACAACATTTTTGCCTGGGGATCTGTTATTTTTGTGGAAAAAGTTTAACTCTCCTTGCGACGCAGTAATTCGCGCCGTATAGTATTGACGGCGAAAGCGGCGCGGGGGAGGATTTCGACGCGTTCGTTGTCGATAGGGGGTTCGGTGTGATATTCAAATACTTCCGCGCCCTCGGTCATATTGACGATGATTTTGTGTAAGGTCGCTTCGCTATTCGCATTGACAGGAGTAGAAGTGCTAAATTCATGTATACCACCGCCGTTATCGTATGATGACGACGCGTCCTGATATGGTTTGATGTCATGATCCGCGGCGATTACCACACAACTCGATAGCATGTGGCGCAGGCAATCCGCGACTTTATCTGGGGTCAAAATGTGCCGATTATCCCCGATAAAGCGATCTGCGACTCCGTTATTATTACCCGATATGGCGACCAAAATATCGCTAAATCTAGCAACCTGATCTGATGATATTTCCGATTTTCTCATAAATTATAATGCTTAAGCTAAAAGACTAAACGATTATAGCATATTTTTATTTTGAAAATATCGCCGCCTCATAGTATTGGATCCTGAAACAAGTTCAGGATGACGGGGGTGGGGTTCGGGATGACGGGGGTGGGGAGGATTTGGGGCGATAAGGGGTAATCATGCTATTGACTTTTTTATCGAAGTGTGCTACAATGGTAGGATATGGAATTCAATACGACGAATAACAGCCAAATACGCACCAGTCTCCTGCAAAGGATAGCCGACATACGGGCTGTTACCACAGAGATAAAACCGAATATAGAGCATATTGATGCTTGTCGGAAAATGCCGTTTAAGATAGGAAATATTTTTACTTCTGCAGCGTCTATCTTTGGTGATAAGGATATACTGCTTGATTGTCTCGATAGCGCCATGATGCTTTACACTAATGATCACTCGGAAATTACTGATGAACATAGAGAAAAGTATAAGCTAGATGTCGTTAGCAAGCTATTGCGTTCCACCAGGACAGAATGCGAGGATGGCAGTATAATCGAGAGACGTGCCGATACAAAAGAGGCGTTGAGGCGATTTTATGATTCCGCTCGCTTGTCGACCGAAGTGTCTAATGAAACGTATCTGGCGGCTATCACCGAGGGTCAGTTTGATGATCTGTCACAGGATCAACTCGTCGATCTGCATTTTCTTCTTGAACGCCTCCGATCGCTCAATGTCGCGATTAGGGGAGCACGGCTCGCAAGCGATATGTATTTTTTGTCCAAAAAAGCCGGTCGTCTCGCTTCGAATTGGATGAAGAGCGAACTAGGGCAGGGTATTTTCAGCGGTGTCGCGTCCATCGAACAGGCGGCTGTCGATGATTTAATCGCACGCACTACGTACATGTGCCGAGTCGAAGACGACGAGCTACTCAAGGGTCTGTTCGCGGTTTTTTCAGTCGATGGGGATGATCTCTTGGGTGACACTATAACCGATTTCACCGCCGCCAGCGCCCACGTTCGATCGCTCATGACCCCCGAAACAATCGAGACCGAAGAAGTCGACTCTATCGCTGGAGAAATGTATCAGGATTTTCTGGACAAATTACCCTTTAGGGTCGGCGAACCGTTTATTGATGCCAGTGAAGCCCTCGATTTAAGGGAGTCGGTTGGTCGAAGATTGTATGGTTCGGTCATGTCAGTCCATCAAGGCAAAATGATCGACTTGGACGACGAAGAACGCGATTTTCGCCGTCATTCCGGTGCCGCCAGCCGCATCATAGAGGGTGTATCCCTCCTCGAAAGGTACCCGCATCCACCGCTGACCGGCGGGGAAGAAAAGGTGCGATACGACAATTTCGACGACATTCTCACTGGCATCGTCAGAGAAGCTACTACGCAAGATGATCCAGACGCGTTCCTCGAATCACAGGGCAAAACTATTCATGACTTTGCGGTCGTTTATTCGACCGTCGAAGCCGCTATGACCGCGAGTGCGATAGCTGCCGCTTCGACGAAAGGCGCACGTTACGCCAAAAACTGGTTGGAGAGCGTAAAAGGTCGCGGGGTTTTCAGCGGTATAGCCGAACAACACGCCGCCAGTATCGAGGATTTGAGGAAAAAAGCAGGGAACGCGTTAAAAGACGAGAAGAATCCCGACGCCAGAATGATTCTCGAAACAGTTATCACAGATTTGGATGCTTTTTCGTCGGATCTTGCCGGTTTTTGTAAAGTCAGTCGCGAGATTTCAAAACTCCTGGACGAAAAACACGCCGCGGAAGCCGCGGAGAGAGAAACAGCCAATCCGATTCCGGTCAATCCGGTTGCGGATCCGATTCCAACTGAACCCGAACTGATCGAAATTCCGACTGAACCCGGGGATTTAGTACCCAACCCCCCCCCAGCGTCCGATGAATCCACTGAAAATCCACCGGTCATGGAGGTTGAGGAAAGTGGTGAAACTGCTGACGATAGAGAAGTCCTTATCCCCGAAGGTTTTGAGGAGATTGAAATCGCTCGTCATTATTCCGAACGAGGCGCTACTGAGGTCGAGACGACGGCACTCTTGGCGCGTCTCGCTAGCGAGGCTACTGGGGTGATTCTGCCTGAGGGTGCTCGTTCTGAACCAGATAGCGAAAAGCCAGTGACGATTAAAAGACCGCGAACAGCGAATGATGTTATTTTGGACGATCGCGAGGAATGGCTCGCGAAGCGAAAAACCACCGCCAATTTGGCGTGGAATAAGGGTTGGCAGACCCTCGCTGACCTCGCCGCGTTGATTGTTGATGAATCGGATGGAAGACTTTATAAATCCCGACTCGGCGATGAATCTCATCCCATACAATCATTTCGTGGTCAAGACAAGAGAAAACAACAGCGCAAACACCCCTATTACGCATTCGAATTTCCCGCTGGTTTTGATGGGGAATATACCGCGGTTATCGCCGAATGCGCCGAACCAAATAACGCTACGTACATTTGGGTAGGCAAAACTGCTCTGAAAGAAACTTGGCAATCACTCTTTGAATTATCAAAACGAGAAGCTAAAGAGGGCGGCGTTCGAGCGATCAATCACCGCAACGACAAAGTTCCGCATTGGGAACGCGCCATGAACGAAGTCGACCGCCAGGTTGAAGAGCTCGATCGGGCGATTTTAGAGGAAGAATAAGTAGAATAACTGTCATTTCGAGCGCAGCCGAGAAATCTTTGTGATAACGGTTAAGATCCCTCGACTACGCTCGGGATGACAAAGGGGATTTCTTCACTAAAACTTCGTCGATCAAACCGTATTTTTTGGCGTCCTCGGCGGAGAGCCAGTAATCGCGTTCCATGTCGTCGCGGATTTTGGCGAGTTTCTGACCGGTGTTTGATGCTAAAATCGTTGCCAACTTTTCCTTGAGATCCAAACTTTCGCGCAGGTCGATTTCCATGTCGGTGACTTTGCCGCGCGTGCCGGACGATGGTTGATGGATCATGGTTTTGGCGTTGGGGAGCATAAAACGTTTGCCTTTCGCGCCGCTCGACAACAAAAACGCGCCCATCGAAGCCTGTAATCCAATCCCGAACGTCGCCACGTCGGGAGCAACGAAATTCATTGTGTCGTAAATCGCCAATCCGTCGTATACTGATCCGCCGGGCGAATTTATGTACAAATTGATGTCGGCTTTTGGATCTTCGCTCGCCAAAAACAACATCTGCGCGATGACCAAATTCGCGGTAGTTTCGTTAACCTCGTCGCCGAGGAAAATAATCCGATCCTTGAGCAACCGCGAATAAATATCGAACGCGCGTTCGCCATCGTAAGTTTTTTCCACCACCGTTGGGACTAGATAACTCATACTATTACTGTAACACAATATTTATGTTGGGTCAATGAATTGTCAATAAGATCCCTCGGCTTCGCTCGGGGTGACAAGGAGAGGAACGCTCGGGGTGATATGACGCATATGGTTATTCTACAATATACTTGCAAAAGAATACAATGTGTGATACTATGGAATTAAACAGAGGCGCGTAATCTGTCATAAACCGTCGAAAGTCGGAGCAAGGTGAGTGGATTATGAGAGAAGAACCAGCAAATGTTAGCAGCGAGCCAGACAACGAGAAGGACAAAAGAAAAATTTTAATATTTATTTTAGCGCCGTTACTTGCGCTGATACTGACATTACTAATATTATTCTCGTTCGGAAATTACGGATCATACGACATCAATAAAAACCCGCGTGTAAACATAGATGAGATAAATCATATTGCCAAATCCGCCACAAGCATCAAATCCATGGACTTGAATGCTCCGTCTTACCAAACCGGAAATACCGTGTATAATAGACTTATGCAATATGGTAATTCAGTAGCTAATTTCACAGACACAAAATAGGCAGGTAAAGTCGTCAACGTCGATTCTTCCACCGAGCGTATCCTCGAACTAGTAATACCCAAAAACTCCGCAGGGGCACAGTTGCTCCAGGTTGATAGAGCAAAGACAGATTTGTTGAAGCAGGGTGTAAAATTAATATATTATATGGTTGATTAAGGAGAGGAGATTTTATGAAAATAACATTTGCATGCGTGTCTCTATATATCGACAGGGACGAAACCATCTATGCGATACCTTGTGGATGGGATAGAGTTACTCAAAAAACTGTTGTGGGCGTATCAGATGTTGATCTACTGTTTATACTCAAACAACCATACACAGATGACGATATTGAAGCCTTTTTGCATAATGCTATAGAAAACTGCTATAAAAAAGAAAGAGAACCAGGACCAGGGGCGCTAGAAAAACATTTTGGATTTAAGAGTTGGGTTAGGGCGACGAGGGGTTTGAAATATATTTATTTTTCTTTTGTAAAAAAAGAGGGTTATCGTCTTAGAGCGTCGGTTAAAACACCGCATCGTGGGTATACTATGCCACAGAATAATTGGATATACATGGATCTTAATCCCCAAAAAGGCGAGCTTGCAGTAGCGTTTCGCAAAGCGCTTGCGGAATCGAAATTGGATGAACCTATACCTAATCCGAACCCTAGCGAAAGGAGTAAACCGAAATCAAAGTAGAGAACTATCAGCAATAATACCCCCAACAACATTAGGCGACAAACAATCGCGGCGACTAAGCCAAGAAGCGCCTTAACAACCGTAAATCGCCTAAAAGCGAGTTTGTTCCGTTTTTTATCTCATTTACTTAGGATTATACATAGTTTCATTATATCACACTTGCGCCAAACTTGCGCCACTTCTTGCGCCACAATTTTATTTAAACTGCGCTTAAATTGTGCTATAATCTACGCGTTAACTTAACTTAAAGGAAGGGTTAGATATGGAAAAAAAGTCAAATGCTGCACCGAACGCGGTCGCGCCCGCGTCAACCGATAAACCGAAAAAATCCATGAAGGGTTTATTGATCGCATTGATCTGCGGTGGAATTTTAGTGATTGGCGCAGCGGTTGCGGTAACCCTGTTGCTAGTCTCAAACAGCGGCATAACGCGCAAAGATTACCGCGAGGCGCAGGAGCAAGTTCAATCATTGGCAAACGGGATTGTTAAAGATTATGAAGCCTTTATCGGAAGAATGCCGCAGAGTCTTGGCGATGCAAAAGAAAAAATGCATTTTGACGAATATGATTCGTTCTCTGATTTTTTTGATAACTATTACACAAAAGAAGTCAAGAAAATGCAGTCGAAGATCAACAACAAGTTAACAGAGATCGGCAAATTGAAAGCAATCAAGGGAGACGAAGAAGCCGCCGCGAAATTCGCAAGATTACAGAGAGCGGTAAAGGAGTTTAATAAGGAAATTGAAACCGCACTCAATTTGACAAACGTGTTTATCGGCAAAGTTGGTCCGTTGATGGACGAGTATTTAGCGGCAGCAAATGACGGCGACATCGACACGATGGTGGCGAGATTGCTCGAAGTTGCAGATATTTTTGAAACGACCGAAATTGGCGATATGAGAGGCGAAAAATTGTTCGGCGATATGGCGAATTTGTTTCGTGAACTCGCCACGAACTTAACGAATTACGCCAATGGCACGATGTCGGATGAGGATATCGTGGCGTTTATGACAGAATACGAACGCAAATACAATAAGCTAATCGCAGAGCTATCAGAATTGCAAACAACAGGTTCCAGAAGTAATCCGTTATCAAAGGCGATCAATAGTTTAGATAAATATCTGACCAGCAAAGCGCGCGGGGCAAGATAGTCACAAATCCACCGCATCAATTGTCAGATCATGCCGGTTTGACTTCTAATTATATTCGTGATATAATTATAATAGAAGAGGTTTATTCATGTCAGAAAAATTACAGTACGGTAGGGAACACTGCACGCTCACGAGAGTGCGCAAGGGGCAAGAGGCGCGGGATGCCGGCGTTGTTGCCATAACCGCCGCTACGCGCGCCGCTGTTGTCGAAATGTTGGGGGTGCAACGAGAGGAGGCCCTGGCGCACAATCGCGACGTTATCACGTCCGATCCGACGGATTACATCGATACGGAATTGGCGAAAGTCCAGAATCGTCAAAAAACTCTGTACGAACATGGTATTATTTTGCCGAATCCTGGTATTTTTTATAACTTCAACGAAGCCGACCTATCGATTAGTGCGCTGATAGACGTAATACAGAGGCAAAACTTGTTGTATGACAGAGAGGAAATGTTCGGTTTCGTCAATAATCTGGCGCGGCGACAAAATAGCATGCCGACCGGTGGCACGCTGTTGATAGATAAAATTCCCAGCGTATATCAAATCAAAACGCAACCTGATATGGCGGCGCGAATCGGCATTATGGGTCGAAAAATCACCGCCGCAACGAATGATTTTACCGCCATGCAACTCGGTGTCGTCCCCAGTTTGCACGTGTACAACCAACAATACAATTCTTTCCCCCACGTAACGCGCAATCACGGCGTTTTCACGCCCGACATCACCGCCGATGGCAACGTCGCATGCGTCGGCGATTGGCATTCCAGCGGTCGAGTGCATCTCTGCGCCTTTCACGAAAATTCCGCTATTTCGCGAACCGGCGCGCATATCGCGGTGGTGGAAAAATCTTAATTATTCAAATTTGCTGAAATTTCGTGTATATGTTAAGATGATTACGTCATAGAAATTAAATAGTAGATAATAGGAGTAATTATGAAAAAAGTGACGATTTTAGGGGCGGGGGCGTATTCAATTGCCTTGTCTAGGATATTAAACGGCAACGGCGTCGATGTGACGTTGTACACGAAATTCACCGAGGAAAAGGAATTATTGGAGCGCGAGCGCGGGAATGAAAAATTGCTGCCTGGGGTCAAGTTGGGGGATAAAACCGACGTTAGCGACAACATCGCGGTCGTGGATGACAGCGAACTCATCGTGTCGTGCGTGCCATCCGACGCGACGCGGTCGGTGATTGGCGACCTAAAACCGCATTACAATGGTCAAGTTATTTGCATCGCCACCAAGGGCGTCGAGAAAGAAACCGGCTATTTCATGGACCAGATCATAACCGATGAATTGCCGGACGCCAAGGTTTGCGCGCTGTCGGGACCGAGTTTCGCGGCGGAAATCGCCCGATTTTTGCCGACCGCGGTAACTGTCGCCGGACCGAAAGAGTTGACGGGTATCGTCAGTTCGTACTTTTCAAACGATAAATTCGAAATCGAGGAAACTACCGACGTGCGCGGGGCGTTGATTTGCGGAGCATTCAACAACATTTTAGCGGTGGGCGCGGGAATTTTGGTCGCCGAGAACGCCGGTGACAACGCTTTGGCAACCTTGACGGTCAACGGATTACACGAAATTGGCATTATTTGTAAAGATTCGGGCGGGGAAAACGCCACCGCCTATATGTCATGCGGTTTGGGCGAAGCGGCGATGAAATGCGTCGGCTCGATGAGCCGCAACAAACGTTTCGGCATGTTAATCGGCGAAGGACATCCGCTGGACGCCGTATTGGCGGATTGCGGCACAGTCGAGGGTTACAGGGCGCTCAAAGGCGCGAAAAAACTAATCGTCGCCGACAATTTGAAAGCACCCGTCATCTCCACCATTTGCGACATCGTCCTCGACGGCGCAAATCCGGATCTACTGATCACGGCGATTTGCAAGTAAAAACGTCATTGCGAGGGTGTGCCCGAAGCAATCTACACCCATAGTTCAAGATTGCTTCGCTACGCTCGCAATGACCACTATAACATCATCAGCAGCGCCGCACCGCCGGCGAACAACGCCAAGCGCTTCAACCACTTCTTGCGGTTTTCTTTCTCAGGATTCGGGGTGAGTTCTGCCATATATCCAATTATTCCCATTGATCAATTCTTTTGTCAACAACGACCTTGCCGGCCGCAAAATCCTGGATAAACCATTCTTCGTGCAACGCCGGCATAGCTTCGTCTAGGATAACTTCCAAACCATCTGCTATAGAATCAGCTTTGCCTATAACCGCAGAATCTGTCTGCCCTAGCTCTAATCTGACGTCATCATTTTCTATAATAGCACTTATCGCGTTGTCTAAAAGAGCATGACAAATGGCGCGATGTCCGCACCCTTCGCATAACAACCTTGCCCTATCTTCGTCCAATGGGTCATATTCGGTATTTTGCAGCGGGCAATCTTGATAGCGAACGGATTTATTGTAATGATCATTACCGCAATCATAACTTTCGGCGTTTAATCCGATTACTCTGCGTGGTGAATTATCTATACTCATAAAAATATCTCCTTCTCTTACCATTATATCACACTTATGCTCCCGTGTCAAGTGTTTTTTTGTCAATTTTGACAAATTAGGGTATTTATGTCTTATTTTTTGTCAAAAACAGCAACTGATCATCATTTCTCTGGCTGTTCTTCTTCGGGCGGCACATTCGCACCTGCCATGTGATAGCACATCAAATCGGAATCTTTCATATCCACCACCTCTCGGGGCAACCAACCGCGTTTTTTGGGAAACTTTAGAATAGTGGCATCAACAGCCGCCCCCCGAAACTCCTCTCTCGTACCCAGAGCAGCCGAAGCCATAGCGAATTTACAGCCTATTTCACCAAACCTCGTAATATTTCTGGATTGACATCCTTCCATTCTGTCGCACCTAACATCGAACCGTCCAACACCTTTTGCGTTGATATATCGTTCTCCTGCTGCCATAACTCGCTCCTTTACCTTAATTATATGATTAAGTATATCACATATCAGATAGCGTGTCAAGATTTTGCGAAAAACTATTGCGTTTCGTGTAAAGTTTTGCTAAAATATCCCGTGAGTTTCAAAGTTTTTCAGAGTGCTGTCTGATGAACTATGTTTGTGGTGTTACCGACCACTGATAATTTAAGAAGGAGTAAAATGCCAACAATTAATCAATTGGTGCGCAAACCGCGCGTACGGGCTGTCAAGAAGTCCAAAGCGCCAGCGCTACTAACGATTCAAAACACGCTCAAAACGCGTGTTTACAACCAGGACGCGCCGTTAAAGCGCGGTGTTTGCTTGAAAGTCACCACCAAAACCCCGAAAAAACCAAACTCGGCGATGCGTAAAGTTGCGCGCGTGCGCTTGACCAACGGTCAGGAGGTTTGGGCATATATCGGCGGCGAAAAACATAATTTACAGGAGCACGCTGTCGTGTTGGTGCGCGGCGGACGCGTGCCTGATCTGCCGGGTGTGCGTTATCACATCGTGCGCGGTGCACTCGATTTACAGGGTGTGCAAAATCGCAAACAAGGTCGCAGCCTCTATGGCACGAAGAAAGGGGACAAGTAATCATGCCACGAAAAGTTACTAAATCTCTGATCCGAAAAATTGCCGCGGATCGTAAATATAATTCGGTTTTAGTTCAGAAACTAATCAATAAATCGATGTTGAACGGTAAAAAATTAGCCGCCGAAAAGATGGTTTACGGCGCGCTCGAAACGGCCGCAAAAAAACTGAAGAGCGAAGATCCGCTCGAAGTTTTTGAAACCGCATTGCGCAATATTTCGCCGAATTTCGAAGTGAAATCGCGTCGCGTCGGCGGAGCGAACTATCAAATTCCGTTCCCAATCCAGGGTCACCGCCAGGAACACTTTGCGTTCATGTGGTTAGTCCAATGCGCCCGCGCGCGCAAAGGCATGCCGTATGAACAGCGCCTCGCGGCAGAAATCGTCGACGCCGTCAACCAAACCGGCAACGCGTTCAAGAAAAAGGAAGACACCCATCGCATGGCGGAAGCCAACCGCGCCTTCGCGCATTTCGCGAGAAGTTAAATTTTGCAATGTCATTGCGAGTCGCGTAGCGACGAAGCAATCTAGATTGCCACGCCGAACAAGTTCGGCTCGCAATGACGATCAATCGCCAGTCCCAACTGGCGATTTTTGTTGACATTGAACATTCATGTAGTATAATGTTCGTGTATAGTAAAAGAAAAGGAAAGTAAAAATGAAAACAAAAAGAATTCTGATCAGCGTTTTGTCGATCGCGTTTATATTGTGTTCGATTATCATACAACCACTCACAACGTTCGCTGTAAAAACCGTCGCCGGAGTGACATTGAGCGAAGAAATAATAGACACCTCGAGTTGCGAACCAGGAGAGTTCTTGTTATGCGCAAAATACTATAAAGAATTTTCAAACGGAATATGGACTGTCGAAGTTGATGATGGTTTCAGAGATGTATTGGAAGTTTCAGATGGATACATTTTAGTCGGCACCTACACTCCGCATTGTTGTGGAATGATGTTTCATAAAACTATGATTGCGAAATATTCGAAAACGAACGGTGAAGAGTTATGGAATAGATCTTTTAACTCGACGATATTTGGTAGTGGCGGATACATAACCGCCGCGACACACGGCGATTTAATCTACACGATCGGCACTGTAAGAGAATTAAGTATGGGTCCACTTGGTAATTACTTTGTTGCATCTGGCGATTATGAACACGATGACGAAGACGCAATCAACGTAAATGTCATACCCAACGGGTGCGGATCGTCCCACGCGGGCGAAGGCGGCCCAATAGGTGATCCGTTACCTTGTGAATATAATGAATATCTGCTTATAAAATTCAATTCCGCCAACGGCGGCATTGAAATGGTCAAAAACTATAGCATCGAAAACTTTCCATACTTCGACCCAAATACGTTTCCCGTACCAACCGGCAATGAAGTTTTCGAAATAATGATTGGTGATTGCATGCCGACTGTTTTACTGATTGGCAACAGGCTCTATGATCTAAATGGCAACGAATTAATCCCGACCGACTTGGCTGACGGTTGCGTCGTACCACCCGACCCAGATCCGCAGCCTAAACCTAAATGTAAAAATCCCGGGCCAAATGGCGAATGCGCTCCCGACACTGGAACATTTTCTATTGCCACCAGTGGTTGCATCGGGGCGATTGCGCTCGGTTTGACTGCAACAATAATCCTGCCCAAGAAAAAACACGCTGGTCGACGATAGGCAATTTGCATTTTATTCCGATTCGTGTATAATTGTCGGAATTATGCGAAGTTTTGATGCTATTGTCGTCATTATTGGCTCGCCATGTGGCGGGTTGCTTCGTGTTTTTGAACAATAAAGAATCAAAGATACCAATCAGCCCGCCA
>WRGU01000050.1 GCA_009787015.1 Candidatus Saccharimonadota bacterium
CCCCCCCCAAATGCCCGCATTCTCGCGCGAACAGCGTCGCCGGTACAACCAAGAAGTTCATCGCCAGGCGGGAAAAATGCGCGAAAGAGCTGCTTCTGATAGTATCTTTGAACTTTCTTCGACGTCGGGCATGGGAGAAGAAGAATTTAGACGACAGATCAGTCTGCCGCGCGATCGGATTAGTGCTTATCTTGGATTTTATCGTGATTATGGCGGCGATCTTGCTGTCACTGCCGATAAAAATATCTGGGCGACAGAAAGCCCGTCAATCGACAACGAAGCCAGAATCCAGGCGTATTTCGACAAAGAATCCGCGTTATCGCCAGAAGCGTTGCGCGAGGTTATTCTGTCGCCAGTTTATCTGTTCGATACGTCGGTGGAATGCGCGGTGCATGATATTAAATCTGAACCGGGTGATGATAATATCCCCACATTAACCGGTGCGTTATTATCGGCGGAATTGCAATATGCATTGGACGGCGAGGAATATACAGCGGAGGATCGCGAGCGGTTGCGCATACGTGCTTTCACGGTGCTGTCCTATACCAACAGCTATAAAACTCTGCTTATCGCTCAACCCGCTACGCATAGTATGGACGATCAGGCTTGGACGGACGGCACGGTGCGTCGGATTTTTTACGGCAGCCAAAGCAGGCGAGAAAACGAAAATCTGAAAATTTGGGACGTTCGCCACGCCGGTGTGGTTGGTGTAGCGAAAAAATCTTGCGTAAATGTCGATGAATCCCGAATCGATGAACTGCACCAGATGGTTGCGGATTTACGGGAGTGGCACGACAAATACGACGATAAACCTGAAAATGTACCCGATCAAAAGATGGTTTGGATCAACGGCGCACAGGCGGAAAACCAGGAGGCCTTTGATCACAATTTGCACATAGGTCGGTTGCTGCTTACCTACGGCTTTCTGATCGACAAACGTACGCGTCAGTGGAAAGCAAGTTTGCCAGAGGTAGAGGGCTTGGTTGAGGCGCTGGAATTTATTCATACCGCCGCACAACCCGAAATGCAGAAGAATATCGCTGCTGCCGAAAAGATGTACGGCGAGCGTATCACGAAAATCGAGAACGATGCCGAAGCGGCACATCAAGCCAGGATGGAGATTGCCGAAAAGGCTAGACTGGAAAAACTCGAATGGCAAGAACTATTACGCCAAGAAGCTGAAGAAGAAAGACAGCGCGCTATTCAGGAACAAGAGGAAGAGGCTCGACGCATCGCCCAGGAAGCCGAAGAGGACGCCGAACTGGCACGCCTGATTGCAGAGGACGAAACCAGCGCCGCTGCCATAGTACGAAAGAGTGAAGTTGAACGTTCGCGCACCGCACGAAGACTTCAAAGAATCGAGGACGTCAGACAGGGGGCGTTAAGAAGAGATCAGAAAAAACAGGAGACAGAAGCCCGCCGGCTCGCCGAACAGGAACGCGAACGTCGCGAAGCCGCCGAGGCGGAAGCAGCCAGGAAGCGGCGCCAAGCATACGAAGACGAAATGGCAAACATAGGTAAAGATTGGCAAAAAGAATTGGATTTCGCCGACTTGCACGAAATGGAACAGATGCTTGCCAGCGTGTCTATGCCCTGGCTGAACAAGAAAGATGATGAGAAGCAGGATTAAAGATGAAAGCATTAAAACACGAATCAGGCGAAATTATCCCCGCGGGAAAGTACAAGACCCCGCCCGCACCCGCCCTTGGCACGCCAGCGCTGAATTTATTGGTATTGAATCCTGGTGCCGCGAAGCCCGCAACCCCCTCCCTGGAGGACATATTGCGGGGATCCGATACGGATGTTGCAAAAAAGTTGGACCAGAAACCGCGTCCGTCGCGCGACGCTCGCCGCCGGTACAAGAACCACGCAATCCGCGAGCATAGCGCCCACTGTCAGCGCGCCAATAGCGATACCACCTATCGCTATGCCGCTATGTCGGGGATCACTGAAACTCAATTACAGGAGGAGATTTTTCGACCGCGCAGCGTTGTTATGGGCTATGTCGAACGCTGTCGCAGCCTCAACCTCGAGGAATCCGCGGATAAATGGGTGCCGAGAGAAACTATGGTTACGAGCGATGAAGGCGCTCTCGCGGAAATCCGCACGAGCGCGTTGGACGGCGAAATGCGTGCGAGAATTTTATCGCCGGAATATGTTTTTGATACTGCACTCGCTACTGCTGTTGACACTATTAACGGAGTGAAAACTGAACCTGATGGCAGTTATACCCCGCCCACCGCGACCGGCAGCAGGTTATCGGAGGAGCTAGCCGCTGCCCTTGACGGTTTGAGCGACGAGGATCGCGAACGTGTTCAAATGCGCACGTTGCTAGTATTGGATCACGCGAATATTTTCGGGCTGGTGGCGACATCTATGGATATTATGAGCACCGAGGGTTCTGATGATCTGTTTCTGGACGGCACAATCAAACGTGAAGTTTATGGCGACCGCAGCAAAACGCCAAAGAAAGATGACAGCGAAAATTATAATTTTGACACTGTCGGGATCGCCGGCATTGCCGAACGATCGTTCAAGAAGATTAATTGGGCTCCGAGCACCGAGTTACCTGTGATGCTTGCCGACATGCAAAAAGTCTTGGGCGAGTACCATGATGATATTACTAACATGCCGATGACTCTTCCAACTCATTTTGGCAACGACGCGAAGAGTAAAGCGCAAAACGTGCCGGCTTTTGCGCATAATCGACGTTTAGTCGAAATAAATTCCACTTTTTGCGCGTTGACGAGAGAAAAAGCAGGTGATGTTGATCATACTTGGCTGGCAACTCCCGCGGAATTACAGGGGGTAATCGAAGCGATTGAGTTTATGCGCACTAAACAACCTGAATTAGAAGAAAGTATCAACGGTTTGAGTGCGAAATTTAACGAACGCGTTGCGGCGATCAAGGCGCGCATTGCCGAAGAAAACCGCATCATCGCCGAAACCGATCGCGAAACTCGCGAGGAAAAGGCGGCGCGGTTAGAGCTGCGCGAACGAGAGCGCGAAAATATGGCGAACGAGGGTTTTAATTGGCGCAATCAGGTAAGCCTAAATGATTTGGCTGACGTTTTTGGCGCGATGGGGTGGAAATAATAGCTTAAGTTATCGTTGGTTCTGTTTCGGGCTTTTGGGCGTTTTTTCTAAGCATGATGAAAAATATCGCTCCACTGACGATTGACATCGCCGCTAAAGCACCGAATACAATCCACAACCAATTAAAATCGTTGTTTTCCCTTGGCTTAGTGACGCCTCCTAGTTCTGTTATTTCGAGTTTTTCTTCGGGTTCGGCGACGATATCAACGATATCGACGGGATCAGTAGAATCGACAGGATCGGTCGGATCTGGCATTTCTTTGATGGGAGTTTGTTTAATTTCAGGCGGCGTCTCTTTTGGGGGCGTTGCGGGAGCTGGCATGGTCGCGGTGGCATAGAGGTCAGCGCTTCCTGTGCCAGCGGACAAGGCAAAAATTCGATACTCATAGGTCTTGCCCGGCTCCACCGCGGTGTCCACGTAGCTGTTCGAGGGCAACGCAACATCTGTTATGTGGCGCCATGCGCCAGCACCATCGGGTCGACGTTGTATTTGAGTTTTAGGGGCGTTGGCCGAATGGTTCGTCCACTTTAAGGTTATGCCGCTCGCGCCAGCCGTCGCCGTAAAGCCAGAGGGCGCAAACGGTATCGTGGTAATGGCAGGCTGATTAGACCTTTCTGAATACCCGTCCACAGAAGAATAAGCCTGAACCATGTACGCATACGTCACACCTTCGGTGGTGGAGGTGTCGGTAAAGGTCGTGGTGTTCGCGGGAACTGTTCCTACCGGAGTCCACCCATCAGAGGTATTGTACAACTTTCGATAAATGGAAAAACGGGTTTCGTTGCTGGAGTTATCTGTCCAAGTTAGGACTACGTGCTGTCCGCTTCTTGCCAAGGACAGATTAGTCGGCGCAGCGGGCGTGGCGGCGAAAGCGGTTAGCGGCATTAGGAGCAACGCCGCTAGCATAGTGACAGGGGCTGCTGCCCACTTTTTTATTTGTTTATTCATTGTAAGCCTCCATTAATGTCGCGCCGCCGAATTCATAAGTTAACCATTCATCATTGCCTAAATCGGCGATTTTGATATTAAGTCGTTTATCGTTAAAATTGCTGACATCAACAGAAACCGTCACCGCTCTTTCCGGTCTCTCATCGTTCATTTCGGTTGCCGGGCGAAAGGGGATCAGTATGGTAAATTCGACTTCATTCTTCCTGACTGCACGGGCGCCGATTATTTTGCCCTGCATACCATATTCAGTCTGGTACAGACCATAATAGATCGCGGGTGCACCGCCAATGGATGTAAAACCTACGAAGTTGTTGCCCGAAATCCAGAAATCAGAAAGTTGGGAATGCAGATTATTCAGCGCCGTTTGATCAGGCAAAGCGGCAATCAGAGCGGGCAGATCGGTGTTATCCGAAGTATTGTCACCGGTTTGCGAAGTGTCGGGGTTGTCGTTATTATTGTTATTGTTCGGCGCGCTCGTTTTGCCGCCAGTCAGCAAAATAACCAACACAACTATCGCCCCCAGCGCCGCAACCGCGCATATGCCAGCTACTAGCTTTTCTTTTATAGATAATTTCTTCGACATCTCACCCTCCTTTATGATTATGCTTCAATGACAATTATAGCACTTTTTTGAAAACAACAAAACTGCATTAAAAAAACGGAACATACTCGATCTAATTTGTCTGGCAACACACGTCACCTATACTGTCAACTATCATCCGCTCCGTTACTGCACCCAATTGCTGAATTAACCGCGCCAATAAGAACAATCCTTGCACCTAAGTGTTGAACTAACCATCCGCAGGAAAATCGCTTTGCACCCAAGTGCTGAATTAACCGAAAGGCTGTGCACCCAACCCGAACGGGCCTCGCTCATTGCAGCCGCCTATACATAGTTTTCGGCTTTTAGCGATTTCGCCCAGCGACCCGGGGAAAGCACATTAAAAGCCTTGCGCGAATCCGGCAAGGCTTTGCGGGAATCATCAGAACGCCTATGCGCAATTTTGTAGCAAACTCTGCGACATGGCGAAGAAACAGCAGCGCGTGCTGGCAGTCGAGCGGGATGTGGATTCAGAGAAGTATGCTTTCCGCTGCTTTCTTCTGCGTTTGGGCTTCATCGGGGAGGAGTATGCGGTGTCCCGCAAAATCCTGCTAAAGAATCTCAGCGGCAATGGGTCGCATAGGAGTGGCAATGGCAAACCGCGTCAGTCATCGAAAACCTCGGAACTGACGGACAATGCCGACGATACGAGCAATGAAAGCGAAGGTGCACAAGATGAACCGGGAGCAGGGCCAAATGCGAAGCCGAAACATCGCTTCATGAAGAAGCTGTTTGGCGCGCTCAAGTTGTTTGTTCTGAATTGAAACTCCACCCACCCCACATTGGCACACAACGCCCGCCCGCAAGGCGGGCGTTGTGGTTTTACGAAAATATGCTATACTGTATATGCTCACATCCATTTAGGATTGCAATTTAATTTTACTCACGCAAACGGGCAACCATTGCACGATAATGAGTAAAATCCTATTTGGGTGTGAGCAACCAGCAATGGTTGCCCTTTTATTTACGGGCGACCGCTTAAACGCCAAAGGAGGGCAAATGGTTACAAATAATGACAACCCAAATAACTCAAGGAAGGAAATACTGGCTAGATTCTTGTCGGCACTTATAGCAACACTAATTTGTTTTGGGACGCCGATGTTTTTACAACTCTTGGAAGCGTGCTCTTTGGCTGGCACTAACTGTCCTAGACCCTCTCGTTACAAGATTATAGGCACTGGTGCGATATGGTTTGGCATTCTGTCGCCCTTCGTATTTCTGGGTTGCTATAGACTACTGTGCAAAATGCAACGCATTACTTCTGGTCTTAAGCTGCGTAAGTTTTTATTAGTGTGCGGAGTAGTGGAGGCTTGTGTTATCTTTTGTATATACATTTTGTGGTTCTAGATGCTTAGCGAACTACTTTAACACCACATTATCGATCAATGCTGCCGAATCATAAATTGCATCACCCCGGTCAAAAACCAAAAATCGCAATGTGACAAACTGATTGCGATATGGTGTCATGTCAATCGTAATGGTTTTCCATCCGGTTTGCCAAGCAGGACGTCCATTATCTTGACCTTGGGTAAGTTTGAACCCTAAAACAGGCAACCAATCGGATGTGTTGACCGATTCATAGACAATCTCTTCAAGCACATTTCCACCAGCATCTAAAATTTGAGCAATAAATGTATCGTCATATTGACTGCCGACAAATTCCGGAGGCTCCTCCGAAACCATGTTGTAGTTAAAAGTCAGGGTCTTTGCGCTGCTGGAGGGTTTGAAAGGTTGCTGCATAACACTCCCCTGGGTTGCTCCGCTAAAACTGGAAATATAGTCGTCTTTTGCGGCTCCGATGCCCGTGGACAGCATAGCCATCATTACGCCATGCGTCGGGGTTAATTCACCTAGCTTTGAAATGACACGAACATCAGCGAAGCTTTTCCATTCCAGAGGCTTTTTTGAGTCAAAGAAAGAGAAAGTCTCAAAACTGCAATTTTTTAGCTCTGTATGATATAGCGTGGCAGATGAAGTGCCTCTAAACAATGGATATGCGGCAGGCTTACTGCCCCAGCCAAGAAAACCGCCAGGATTTCCCCCATCATTCGCTCCGTTTTGCTTCTTGACCGTGTCAAACGCATTTTGCGCTGTTTTTCCGTCAATCAGCTCACTAATATAACACCACATAAATTGACGAGCGTAGGCGGAATTCACAGAATTATGGAACCCTACAACCGCTTTTGCGGAACGGCTTAAAAATGCATCTGCAAAAGACTCCACAATATTGTCATCTTTCCCCATGAACTGACAGGATTCCGAAAAGATAAAACTGTTGCTAAAGGCAGTCGCGCTATATGAAGCCCTAATCAAAGATGGAAGCACAGCATACGTTTTACCTAATTCGTCACAAGAAAACCCTATAACCCTGTTCTGTTTTATGTCGATGGTATAATCTTTGTCCTTCGTGCTACTTCTGACTTCATTTAGCAGCCATATCGGATCAGCAATTGAACTATAATACTCGCCATGACCGGCAAATACAATTACTTCATACTTATCAAGATTCTTTATATCTTTCACGGTTACATCTGTGTCAATTGTTGTCTTCAAGCCTTTGGCGTTTAAGTCTTCTTGATATACTGGGTAGGGAGTTCGTCTTTCAGGCGTATTTTCAAAGGCGTTCAAAATAATCGCTTCACCGATATTGGCAGATGCGGACTGGACGTTGGTTGCTATGACCGCTGTAGGTTCTAAATTAACTCCGGCAGTAATGAATGGAACATAATATTTGAACGCGATCTTTTGAATATGAAAACGGCTAGCATGGTTATCAGTAGCAACAAGAATCCAATCTGAATTTGCTAGGACAACAGGGGAAAATCACAGAGGTCGCCTGATGAGGGCGGCTTTTGCTTGCCCTGTTTTTACAGAAACCAGCCGGTCAGTTAGATTCATTCAGTAGTTGGGTGCAGGTTCAATCGGTTCGTTCAGTAGTTGCTTTCTTGTGGGTGCATGGGCGGTCGGTTCGTTCAACAGTTGCCCTCAAGGTGGGTGCAACCGGCTTCGGTTCGTTCAGCAGTAACCCCCTGCGCTGCGGGTCTGGCAGAGCAACGGGCGCGCTGAAGCCCCTGAATCCGCCCCGCCGCCTGCCCCCGAAAACCAAAAAGACCCCCTATACGAGGGTCTTTTCGGATACTGACTGACAGTATATGTGACGTCTGTTTATGGTGGGCACGGAGAGACTTGAACTCTCACGTCACGAGTGACACATGCACCTCAAGCATGCCTGTCTACCAATTCCAGCACGCGCCCGTGTGGTGAAGTGATTTGGTCGGGGTGATCCGACTTGAACGGACGACCTCAGCGTCCCGAACGCTGCGCGCTACCAACTGCGCCACACCCCGAAACCATGGATGTTTCACTTCATGAAAAATTATAACATGAACAAGAAAAAAGACAAAACGTTAAACTTCCGCTGTAATGTTCGCGTTCGTACTGACATTTACGACGTCGTCGAGGTCGTCGATGGCGTCGAGGAGGTTCATGACTTTTTGCGCAATCGCTGCGTCGGCGATTTCGACTTCGGCGTTCGGAACGTGTTCTAAACCGGCGTCCTCAATTTTGTAACCTGCCGCTGACAAACTTTCGCGAACTTTATGCAGGTCTTTCATATCAGTGTAAACCACGATTTCGCCGTCGTCCTCATTCGCATCCGCCGCACCCGCATCAAGCGCTGCTAGCAAAACCTCGTCGGCATCCCAAGTCTTGTCGGCGACTTTTTTACCGTCGCCCGCAATTTTCAGCGCCACGCGAATCACACCCTTGCGCGTGAACTGAAACGCCACTGAACCCGGTTCAGCGATACTGCCGCCGTGTTTCACGAGCGTCGAACGAACTTCCGGAAAAGTGCGGTTGCGGTTGTCGGTCGCGGTTTCGATAATCAAACCTACCCCGCCCGGACCATAGGCTTCGTAAACGATTTCCTCCAACGCCGCGGCATTTTTATCCGCCACGCGGTCGATGGCGCGTTGAATGTTGGCGGCGGGCATGTTGGCGGTTTTCGCCTTGTCAATCGCCATCGCGAGATTCGGATTCATCGCCGGATCAACGCCGCCGCGCGCCGCAATCGCGATCATGTTGCCGATTTTTGTAAAAACCGCGCCGCGTTTCGCGTCAACGACGGCTTTTTGACGTTTGGTGGTTGCCCATTTGGAATGTCCCGACATATTTTTTCCTTCCTTGCTCCTTCTGCGTAAAGACAGTCTTTACGCAAAGTAGAATTATGATTTGTTTCAGGAATATTGTACCATAATTTTATACTTTATTAAACTTATGTTAAAATATTGGGTATGGGCAAACGTAAATTTCATCGTTGCATTCTAATATCAGTTTTTTCAGCGGTTTTGACCGCGCCGGCGTATATGCTGACAAAAATCGTCACCAACACCCAGCTGGACGATATGTCGTTTATGGCGATCCGTTATGGTTTGATCGTGGTGGTATGTTTGCCGCTCGTGATTAAATATTTTGGGAAAATCGCGAAAAATCTGCGGTTAGTGTTGGCGTGCAATGTGTTTTTGATGATCGCGGGAATTGTTCACACCCCGGCGATCAGTTCGTCCACCTCCAGTTACGTCGCAATCATGCACCTATTTAGCCCGATAACTTTCGTTCTATTGTCCGCAACCTTGATCCGCGAGAAATTAAATACTCGTAAAATCATTGGCATCACGGTAGCATTTATCGGCGCGTTCGTGATGTTCGCACTGCCCGCAATCACTGCCGACGGCACGTTTCAGTTCTATCCAGAAGCCACGATTCTGAGTTTCATTAACGGTGTTTGTTTCGGCATCGTCATGATCATGTGGCGCAAGATTAACCTGTCCGGCGTACCAATTTGGGCGACGATGGGATCGACGTTTATATTGCTCGCGGTTACGACAGGGGTTGTGTCGGTCATCTCAAACGGCGGGGTTGAGACGCCACTGTCAATAGTTTTGGCGAATCCCGCAATTCCGATTACGATTGCGTTTTTGTCGATCGTGGTTTCATTAATATCGCATATCATGAATACTGAAGTTTACGAAAAAGTTGGATCAACCGTCGTCGCTGCAACCTCTTACCTAGGTAAGATTTTGGGCATTATATTGCCAATCGTCATTTTACGCGAATCGTTGTCGGTCCACTTGATCGGCGGCGCGATCATCACTATCATCGGCATCGTCATCATTGACACTAAGCCCAAACGCCGCGAACACATCGCGGAGGTCGTACCGTTTCACTAATTTAAGCACATACGCTACAATAGAAGTATGAAATATTACCAAAAAACTATTGAGGAAACCTTAAAGGAGTTGAGTGCCGGACACGAGGGACTCGCGACGCGCGAGGCGAATAAACGCCTAAAAAAATACGGTCGAAACGCGTTGGATGTGCGCGGCGAACCAATGTGGAAAAAAATCATCGAACCATTCGCCAATGCCATGATCGGCGTCTTGTTCATCGCGGGGGCGATTTCCTTTTGGCAGAAAGAGTATATCGACGCCATCATCGTCGTGGCGATCATCATGATTTCCGCAATAATCGATTGGTTTCAACAGTGGTCGACTGAACGAATTTTGCGCTCTCTGCGCCGACGTGAAAATGAATCGGTGGAAGTTTATCGCGATGGCAACGTCAGCAGTATCGCGGCGGAAAACCTCGTCGTCGGCGATGTCATGATTTTGCACGAAGGACAAAAAGTTCCCGCGGATGCGCGCATCATCGAATCCGATAATATTCACGTCGACGAATCCATGTTGACTGGCGAATCCTTATCCGTCCGAAAAACTCCGCATGAACTGACCGGCCACAAGGAAATTTACGAACAATCCAACATGTTATTCAGCGGTTCATTCGTCGTCGTCGGCGCGGGCATCGCGGTCATCGTCGCCACCGGCAACAACACCGAATTCGGGCGACTCGCCAAACTCGCCGGTGCCGCGGAAGCCAAATCGCCCGTCCAGGAAAAAGTCGACAAACTCGTGCGCTTGGTGGTCGTCGCGGTGCTCGTTCTCGCGGTCTGTGCGTTCGCATTGCAATTATTGCGCGGTGTCGATCCGGTCGAAGCGCTGCGTTTCATCCTGGCGTTTGCAGTTTCGGCGGTTCCCGAATCACTCCCGATCGCGATCATGGTGGTTTTGGCGCTCGGTATGCGCCGTATGGCGGCGAAAAAGGCATTGGTGCGCAACATGCGCGCCATCGAAAATGTCGGACTCGTCACCACGATCGCCACCGACAAAACTGGCACTCTGACCCAAAACGAATTGATGGTTCAGGAAGTTTGGTCGCCAAAATATAACGACGCTGCGCTGGCGCTGCAATCTTCTTTTGCCCTGAATATCGCGAAAGGCAATGCCGGCGATCCACTCGACACTGCCCTAATCGCGTTTCTGAAACACCATAAAGTCGACGCCCCGCACGACACCACGCGCACTAAATTGGAAAAGGGGCTGCCGTTCGATTATCAACTCGCCATGAGCGGCAATGTTTGGAAGTTCGCCAGCGGTTATGAGGTTTATCTCAAGGGCGCGCCCGAAAAAATCCTCGAACACTGCAAGATGACCAAATCCGAAATCGCCACCGCCGAAACGAAACTTCACGAATTCGCCAGCAACGGTTTTCGCGTAATTGCACTCGCCAAAAAATCGGTGGAAGAAATTCCGAAAGGACTCGGCAAAATCGCGAAAGACAGTGCGGAATTTTTGGGATTCGTGGCGATCGCCGATGAACTGCGCCCGCGCGTCGTCGCCGCCATTCATGAAGCCAACGATGCCGGCGTTCGCGTGCGTATGATCACCGGCGACCATGCTGAAACCGCCTTTCATATCGGTCAAAAAATCGACATTGTCGATAATCAGAATCAGGTCTACGACAGCCATCACCTCATGAAACTGAAACCTGACGAATTATCCGAAGTCGTCGAAGCCACCCGTGTTTACGCCCGCGTTATCCCAGAAGCCAAACACAAAATCTTGACCGAACTCAACAAAACCAACATCACCGCTATGACCGGCGACGGCGTCAACGACGTCCCCGCTCTGTCGCAAGCGCATGTCGGCATCGCCATGGGCGCAGGCGCCGCGATCGCCAAGGACGCGTCCGACATCATCTTGCTCGATAACAATTTCCGCTCCATCGTCACCGCGATCCGCGAGGGCCGCATCATTCTTGCCAACATTCGGCGCATGTTGGTTTATTTGATCGCCACCAACGCTGGTGAAGTTTTGGTCACGCTCGGATCGCTCCTGATCGGGTTGCCGTTGCCGGTTGTTGCAGTGCAGATTTTATGGATCAATCTCGCAACCGACACGTTCATGGTGATCCCCCTCGGACTCGAACCGGGCGACAAAAACATCATGAAACGCCCGCCCGCCAAACCCGACGCGCCGATTCTCTCGCGCTTTATGCTGACCCGCATCGCCCTGTCCGCCGTCACGATGGCGGTTTTGACGCTCGGTGTGTTCGCAATATTTTTGCATTTACACTCCGAAGCTGAGGCACGCTCCGCCGCCTTCCTCGTCCTCATTATCATCCAATGGGTCAACGCCATTTGCATGCGCGGCGAAGTTTTCTTATTCAAACTATTCTTCGTCCGCAACTTCGCATTCATGTTCGCTTTCCTGACAACGGTCATTTTGCAAATCGTCATCATGTTCACCCCGATGCGTGCCGTCTTGCACCTCACTGAAATCCATACCGATTCGATTTGGGCATGTATTATCGCCGGCGTCCTCATGGCGGTGGTTTTAGAGGCGCACAAGGCGATCGGACGCATTATCGACAAAAAAAACTTGCACTAATTTGAAATATGTGGTATATTCGATTAGTATGAGCGAGATTATGATGTCAGGCGGCAATGTCACCGAAACCACAGAGGATTGGAGTGATTTCGATTTTTCCTCGGTGAAGTTAGAAAAAGAACGCGTGGTGACCATCACCACCCGCAAAGAAATTATTCAGACCATCATCATCGGTTTGGTCGGCGGCGCGTTGGTTTGGATGTTCAAACTCGTTTTTGAAAATTGGGTGATGCGCCCGCTATTCTGCCGCACGCCCGACACCGCGGCAATTTGCGCCAACAACCATCTCTCGTCGTTCATAATCGCCATCGTCATCGTCGGCGCGATTTCCACCGCTATCGCGATCGCCATGCGTACTTACCGCGCCCTCGTGATCTCCCTCGCCACCTTTGTCAGTTTCGGCGCGTTATGGGGCATTTTGAATGCGCAAACGACCGTATGGACGCCGTTCATCATCTCAGCAATCTTCCTCGCGCTCCTCTACCTCTTCTTTACATCCCTCGGCAGCATCAAAAAAACCTCCACCGCCATCATTTTGATCTTGCTTTCGATGGTGTTATTTTGGGTGATAAATATATTCTAAAAGTGTGGTTTGGGGGGAAAGGTGTCACCCTTTTATGGGGAAAATCACATTTACGCATTTACGTTTCGGTAATGATGTCGCCAACCCGTACAACACAATTCCCGCTGCGACGCTGACGTTGAAACTTTCTTTTTGTCCGCGCATTGGGATTTCGATTAAATCGTTGCATCGGTCGCGCAGTTCGGGCGTCAAACCGTGAACTTCTTCGCCCAACAACACGGCGATTTTTTGCGACGGTTGGTAATCAGGCAAGGAAATCGCGCGATCGTCCTGTTCCAAACCAACCACCCGAAAACCATCGTTTTTGAGCCAAGTTAAAAGTTCTGCCACATCATCACGATACTGAAAATCCACAATTCCTTCCGCCCCGAGCGCGGTTTTGTGCAGTTCCTGCGCGATTTTTTCCCGAACATGCGGCAATCCGTGATCCGGCGACGGCGTCCAACCGGTCGCGAACGCGCGCGTGATTCCCAAACATTCGCACGTGCGCAAAATCGCCCCAACATTCAAAATCGAACGAATATTATGAATCACCACCACAATTTCCCGACCCGCCGCAAATTGCGCCGAAAAATCGCGCGACTTCACTATGAATTCTCCTCAATATGATATTTTTTCAGGACGACATTTTTGCCGAGCACCCGCGCCGTATCAACCGTATTTTGCACACCGCGACTGTCGTTGATTTGAAAACCGAGCAACTCGTCGCAATTTTTCACAACCTCCGTATTACGCGCAAAATACGTTTCGTCACAGACCTTGTCAAAATCCATTTCGATCAAACAACCCCCCCCCTGAACCCGCGTTAATTGTTCGATCAAAGTTTTCGCCTGCTCGTGCGTGATTACGCCCTCGTCGGCGCGTTTGAAATAGTGTCTTTTATAAATTTCGAGCGGCGTCGGAATAATAATTTTGAGCCGCCCCCGCCAATTTGGCGCATTCAGCATTTTTTCGGTCGCAAAATAATCCACGCCCAACGCTCCGCCCGACACAACCCCGTCGCCACTCGCGACGATCTTATCAATCGCCCGCACCAGATCTTCGTAAAGTTCTGCCGATTTTAACCGCCACGATCCCGATATTGCGATCCATTTCATATTTAATAGTATAACACAAAAGGATAGGTATTCTTTGGAACACTTTATAGGCAAATCGGGTCGAATTCCAACTTCGCTTCTTCGCTGACTAAAATTTCTTTTGTCAATCCACTTTCAACGAGTTCATTTTTTAATTTCACAACCGGTTTATCTTTTTCGTCCTTGTATCCTTCGACTAATCGTGAGCAAAATTCTTTATCTGTTTTCGATTTATCTTTCAAATATCCGCGAATTGCAATATTAAACGCCGCTTGCGCGTCGGCATCGCAAACTTGATCACAATCGGGATTAGAGCAAACAAATAATGCGATTGAACTTTCGTTTTCTTTTCTAAATTCCGCAAATTCTTCCGCTGTGAGCTTATTCCTGATCGCTTCGGGTAAATCATCGTATTCCGTCGTTGCCAAATTCGGACGACATTTAGCGTAAAAATTTTCGTCCTCATTCAACCAATTATCCGCCACAGTCCTACATTTTGTACAAAAGCGCGATGTCCACGCAGCGGTCGTTTCAAAACCGTAAACCTTGCCGTACTCTTCCTTTAATTTTGCCCAAAGTGGCGAGTTTTTATCCAGTTCCTGCGGTTTTTTGATTTCACCCCAAGCCTGTTTATTTTCTACCGTGTTTTCGTCGCGACGAATTGAGCCGCGCTTGACCGAATCGTAAACTTTTGCTTTTGCCACGCGCGAACCGCCCGTTTCAAACACTGATACTTCGTATTCAAACGATAACCGCGCGTGCTTCGCGAGCGCTAAACTTTCCAGCTGATTTTTGAATGAACCAATCAAACTTTCGCGCAACCGCGCCAATTTCGTGTCCATAGAGCCAAAAGTTTGCCTCACCTGATTTTCGCGCCACGATTTGACATATTTTTTGACCGTTTGTTGTTGCGGATCAACGATAAATCCGTTCTCAATTTGCGTAATTCTCGCGGGGTTTTGCATGTCGTCAACCTCAATCAAACTCCACGCCAAATTATATTCGCCGAGATCCACGCCGATATAACGGTTTTTGATTTTCGCCGCATCGAACAATTTCGTTTTCGGCGGGACGAGCGTAAATGGTTGCGAAATGAACACACGCGGATCAGAAGTTGAAGCCACCTTCGGTTTTTCATCGCTCCAATCTATTTTGACCGATTGTTCGGTGATCGAAAATGCGCCGTTCAATTCCAATATCGTTTTTTTCTTTTTATTTTTTCCCAAAAACCAATCAAGAAACTGCACTTGATATTTAGAACTGGCGACTTTTAGTGCCGTAAATTCGTTGTTTTTGTTCGACGTTGTCATTTCTTTCGCGGAGAAATCGTAAACCTGATCGGCGGAAATTTTATCGTTCGTTTCAAATCTTTCCGTTTGTAGCGCGTAAAAATATTTGTCGTTTGCGGTCAAAAAATTCATCTGCGCGCCGTTAACCGCCTGCACCGCCGAGCGCGCGATGAATTCGCGTTTAGAAATTAACGCCGAATAACCATGCAAATTACTGTGCGACAAAACCGTTTTGCGCTGCTTTTCTCTGTCGCAATTTACCAACTTCGCCGACAAAATGGTTTTGGAGAGTTGCACAACATCGCGTAATAAATTTTCTTGTTCGGGTTTTTCACTGACTTTTTGATAAAGTTCGCCCAAATTCGCAACTTCCAACAACTGCGAAATCTTAATGCGATTGAATTTAATATACTCATTTTTACCCGATTTCATTTTGCCGTCGTTCGTCAAGAGATTTTTCAAATCGGTCGCGCGATTAAACCCGCTTAAATAATAAAAATTACGCACGCGTCCGTCCTTACCCGCACGTCGATCCACAAAATTCAACTCCAATTCGTCCTGAATTTTCGTCAGGACTTCTTTTACATTTTGATCGGATTCTTTATCTTCGTTTAGGCGGTTATATAAGTTCGCTAATTGGTCGATTTGTTTGTCGGTAATTTCGCCGTCGTCAAAATCCTCGACCAGCACGTCCGTTAAATTCGCAATTTCCGCGCGGATTTTTGGTTTTAATTCCACCAAATCGCGCCACAATTGGCGTTTATTTTCACCGAAAAATAACGGTGAACTTTGAATGTGTTTGCTCAAATTCAGCTGCCAATTTGGTGGTAATTTTGGCGCGTCGGCGGAATATTTTTGTGTCTTTCCGTCCTTGAATCGTTGCATAAATTCGTTCAAATCAGTTTTTAGCGTCGCCAAATAACTTTCTAGTTCATTGGTAAATTCGCGTGTGATATTCGCCGATTTTTCACCGTCAATATAGTCAATAGTTTCGCGCAAAATGCCTTCACGAATGTCGCAATTCATCGGCAGATCTTCATAAATTTCACCGGCTAATTCACGTAAAGTTTTCAGTTGTTCAATCGTCGCCAATTGTTTCGCATCGCGGTTGGAATACCAACTTTCAATCGTACCGTTGAAATCACTGCGATAATCTTTCCAATTTCTGATTAAACTCGGTGCTTTTGGAATTTGTTCGGCGCACTTTTTTAATTCATTTAGTCGCTCGCAAATAGTCGCAATTTGATCGTCAGAAAAATCAAAAATTGCGCGCAAATTCTCAACTTTTTCATTCCAATTCTCGCTACACAGGGTCGTAAAGAATTCACCGAACAATCCGTTGTTCATATGGTTACCGTTTTCACCGATCGCGATAAACTTTTTCGCCGTCGCATCGCCAACTTTTTCTTTCCAATATTTAATAATCGCGTCCAACAAATCGGTTCGGTCAGCGATGTCAAACGGCGTAAATTCAGGGTGAATTGTCCAGTTTATCGGCGCGGTTTCAGGAATTTTGATATCAAGTTCCGCCGCGTTAATACCAAAAATTTCTAACTTATTATCCGTATTATTTTGCGTTCCCGCGCCACACAATTCCAACCATTTTCTCGCAATTTCGTTCGCTGCATCATCAACGTTGTCAAATAAATCGGTGATTTTGCGCGCTAAACTTGCTTGTGTTCCAGACGCAGGACGCACCGGCGTGTCCAGCCACTTGACCCACTTTTTCTTATCTAATCTTTGCGCCAAATTATATTCGATTTCGCCAAAATATTTTTCTTGCCAACTCTCGATTTTTAAAAAATCCTTGTATTCCAGTTCGCATTTATTACTCAAAATAAAACCGAGATTTATCGCCTTAATCCAAAGATCCAGAAAGTTCGGCGTATCGGGATTTTCCAAATAATCATTAAAATTCAGTGCGCCATACAGGTGTTCGTAATCGCGTTCGATCGCGTCGAAAACTTGCGCTTGTAAACCCGTGCCACGACCCAAATTATCGCGCGTCGCGTCGGTATTCAATAATTCGTATTTGATCGTGCGCATCGAACCTTCGCCACCCGAATATGCAATCCGCTCGTCGTGCAACCGATAACCGCGTTTGCCGTTTTTGCGCTTCTCGTTTTTTCGTAAATTTCTGTCAAACTTTGGTTTGCGCAACATATTACTCCTTTTCTTAAATTAAAAAGCACATTTATATTCCGTTATAATAGAGGACAAGTTTTTTGAAAACTTGACTTGATGAGAAAGACTAATCCTGTTTCTTTCGACAGGATAGAACTATCAAGATTTTTATAGAGAAGTGCGGATTTTGCGCTCGTCAAGGCGACACCTTGCCGAGCGACCGTTCAATGAATTGATCGGACGCGAGGCAAAGGTCTTTACTCCTCTATTTTATGAGGAGATCCCTCTAAGATAACAGATTATAAATGTGCAATTAACTATAAAATAGTGTATCATATAATATATGAAATACAAGGGTTTACGACAATTTGGCACACAAAAGCATTCTTTACCACCGAAAACCACCGCGCGGCGCGTGCCACTGTGGTTGCCGTATTTACAGGAAATTCGCAAAGTTAAGGGTGATGTTTTCAATTTTTCCTATAACGGCGGTGAGGTCGAATCGTCGCTGTCTGAAATCCAATCTATTATGATTTACGGCGACAGCGACACGTCACTCAACGTTTCAACGATCGACCAAATTGTCCGCGCCGGCGTTCCCATTATAATTCATCGCCGTAATATTACGCAACCGATTTACATTTTTGGTGGGGAGCGTCCTGATCTTGATGATACAATTTCCGCACAAATTCGTATTCGTGATAAAAAACGTTCGTCGTCGCACGTCGCACGACAATTAATAGCTACAAAAATGAAAAGTATGAGTTGGTTGGTCGATCCGTTGCCATTGCCGATGTTTGCGTCAGTTGACGCGTTGCGCAACATTGAGGCGAAACATGCGAAAAAATATTGGCATGAGTTTTTTACAAGGTTGGGATACCCCGAATGGACGCGACGCGACAAAAATCCAGCGGCGGTCGCATTAGATGCGCATAGTAAATTCATCACAGGGATTATTTTGCGTTGGTGCACATATCATCACCTGTCCCCTTATCACGGTTTTCTACACGTTACGACCGATTATCCGTCGTTGGTCTATGATTTATTTGAACCATATCGTGGCATCTTTGAGCAGAAATTATTAGAAGAATGGGTGCGCGGTGGTGTAAATCCAAAGAATTATCTCGGCAGTGCGATTTCAATCGACAAAGAATTCCTTGACGATAAATGTTACGTGCCGTTGACGCGCCAAATTGTCACGCATCAAGAACTCCTGCACGGGATAGTTTTGTCACTGAAATATTATTGTTTAGGACGACAGCACAGGTTTTTAATCCCGATGCCAGGCAAACCAAATGGCGGGCGTCCGCCGAAAGTTGAGTTTTTATTATATGGTCGCCACGCAGGAAAGACTGATTTTTGGAAAGTAGCAAATGAAGTATCAAAAAGGAAATAGTTTTGTTTAACGAGTTTGTCAATGTTATAATATTCGGGTGGATAAATTCAGTTTGCACACAAAATTCAAACCGACCGGCGACCAACCGGCGGCGATTGCGCATTTGGCGGGTGGTTTGACACGCGGTGAGAAATTTCAGACCCTGCTCGGTGTGACGGGATCGGGTAAAACTTTCACGATGGCGAATTTGGTGGCGCAGCATCAAAAACCAACGTTGGTTTTGGCGCACAATAAAACCCTCGCGGCACAACTTTTTTCTGAGTTCAAACAATTCTTTCCGAATAACGAAGTTCATTATTTCGTCAGTTATTTCGATTATTACCAACCGGAAGCCTACATCGCGTCGTCGGACACTTATATTGAAAAAGATTCGCGCATCAACGAAGAAATCGATCGCTTGCGCCACGCGGCGACTTCGGCACTTCTGACGCGGCGCGATGTGTTGATTGTGGCGAGCGTGTCCTGTATTTACGGCATCGGTTCGCCGTCCGATTACATGGAAATGTCGCTCAAAATAACGACGGGCGAACGCTATAACCAAGAAAAATTCATTCGACATTTGAACGATATGCAATATCGCCGCAATGATTTTGAATTCACACGCGGTAATTTCAGAGTGCGCGGCGACGTGATCGATATTTTTCCGGCAGGACTCGAAACCGCATATCGCGTCGAATTTTTTGATGATGAAATCGAACGGATTCTGGAAATCGATCCACTGGCTGGCGAAATCTTGCGCCAACCAGTTAGTGTGCAGATTTTTCCAACCTCGCACTATGTCACGCCGAAAGAAAAACTATCTCACGCGATTTCGAAAATTAAAGAAGAATTCAGTGAGCGCATGAATTATTTTGAGAAAAATCAGAAGTTTTTGGAGGCGCAAAGATTGGCGCAGCGCACGAAATACGACATTGAGATGTTGGAACAGACCGGTTTTGTGAAGGGTATCGAAAACTATTCGCGCTACCTAACCGAACGCGAACCTGGCGAGCAACCGGCGACGTTGCTAGACTATTTCCCCGACGATTTTCTGCTCCTGATCGACGAATCACACATGACGATTCCGCAGGTTCGCGGCATGTATAACGGCGACCGCGCACGCAAGGAAGTTTTGGTGGATTATGGTTTTCGTCTGCCTAGCGCGCTCGATAATCGTCCGCTGACTTTTGATGAATTTGAAAAACATATCAATCAAGTGATTTTCGTTTCAGCGACTCCCGCTGAATATGAACTGTCGCATTCGCCTAGACCCGCACAGCAAGTTATCCGCCCAACCGGACTGCTCGATCCGCGCGTCGAAATTCGCCCGTCCGAACATCAAGTCGACGATCTGATCGCCGAAATTCGCATCCGCGTCGCCAAAAACCAGCGCGTTTTGGTTACAACCCTGACCAAACGCATGGCGGAGGACCTGACCGCATTTCTATCTGAACTCAATATTGGAGTCGCGTATATCCACAGCGACGTCGATACGTTGGAACGCAGCGACATTCTGCGCGATTTGCGCGCTGGTGTATATGATGTTTTGGTCGGAATCAATTTGTTGCGCGAGGGTCTGGATCTGCCGGAAGTTTCCCTCGTTGCTATCATCGACGCCGATAAAGAGGGTTTTTTGCGCTCCGAACAAGCCCTAGTCCAAACCATCGGCCGCGCCGCCCGCCACATCGACGGCACAGTGATTATGTACGCCGACAATGTGACCGGTTCAATGCGCCGCGCAATCGACGAAACCAATCGCCGCCGCGAAATCCAGGAAAAATACAACGTCGAACACGAAATCACCCCAACCTCAATCGCGAAAAATATCGACGAAGGTCTGCGCGCCATTATTCCGATGAAGGACACGAAACCAAAACTCGACCTCAACAAAATCCCGCGCGACGAATACAAAAACTTAATCAAAGAATTAACCGCCCAAATGGAACTCGCCGCCGCAAATTTGGAGTTCGAAAAAGCGGCGGATTTGCGCGATACTATCGCCGAGATCCGCGCGAAACTGTAGTTTTATGCATTGCGCGGGTTCTGCGCGCGTGATACAATAGTTTTATGATTCAAGGAGGGTTAAAATAGCATTAGATGAAAATGACAAGAAATGGATAGTTGAAACAGTCGCTGCGATAGTCAAAGGGTCGGAAGATAGGTTGCGTGGTGAATTTCACGGCGATTTAAAGCAATTGGAAGTTAACATTCGTGAGGATGTTCGAGAGATTCGCAGGGATATTCGCGAAATAAAAGACGAGTTGGCGCAATTGCGTGCTGGTTTAGAATTGGAAGGTCAAAATCGCGTGGACGACGATAGCGTGGCATTTTCCGAATTGCAAAAGTACGCGAGGAAGATAAAGAGCCTCGAGGCGAGAGTTAAGAAATTAGAATCGCAACAACGAGCCGCGTAAAGTGTAACCTATTATTCGTATGATAAAACTAGTTCTCGGCATTGACGAAGTTGGGCGTGGGGCGTGGGCGGGACCGTTAGCAGTGGGGGCAGTGGTGTTGGACTCCGATTCTCTCCTATGTCATCCTGGTGGAGGCGAAGTGATCCGTGAAAGTTCACTTTCAACGGATCATGAGCCGGAAGAGCCGAAGGCGATACTTGCTTCAGGATCTGTAAAATTGAACGATAGCAAGAGATTGACCGCAAAACAGCGCGAGGAATTAGCACCTATAATCAAACAAGCCGCTCGGGCGATCGGGGTCGGTTGGGTCAACGCGCAAACGATCGACAAAATCGGGTTGTCCGCGGCGCTAAAAATCGCGACGAAAACCGCCTATTCCCAAATCAAGGCGCAAGTAGACAGTTTATTGATTTCCGACATCGTGATCGTCATCGACGGGACGATCAACTTTCTCGACGACCCACGCGTGATCACAATGGTCAAAGCTGACGGCAAAATCCCTGCTGTGTCGGCGGCGTCCATCATCGCCAAAGTTTTTCGCGATAATTACATGTCGCAACTTGATAAAGTTTTTCCGGATTACGAGTTCGCCAAACACGTTGGTTACGGCACAGCGCTGCATCGGGAAAAGTTGACAGAGTTTGGCGCAATTCCCGGCGTTCATCGTTATAGTTTCGCGCCGATTGCAAAAATCGTTGATGGGATTGCGGCAATCACCCGGGCAAACGGATCGCCCGCCGTCGAACCTGGCAACGACAAACGCGCAAACAACATGACCGCCGTGGAAAAAATTTCCAAAACCATCGGGCGCATCGCCGAAAACACCGCGGCGGAATTTTTGGAGCATCAAGGTCATAAAATTATCGCGCAAAACTGGAAAAACAAATTTTGCGAAATCGACATTATTTCAACTTGCGACAAAACATTTTATTTCACAGAGGTAAAATATCGCGAAAGCGCCAACCATGGCGACGGATTGGATGCTATTACTCCGCGGAAACTAAAGAAAATGAAATTCGCCGCCGAATTATTTTTGGTTCAATATAACGAACTCGCGAAAAATTACGATGTCCGATTATCCGCAATTTCCCTATCGCAAAAACCGCCGCGTGTTGATGAATTTATTGAAAATATTACTTAATTATCCTCTCTCGATATTTTTTAATTTTTCCAATACTGCATCGCGGTCGCGTTCCAGCCATTCTACGCGGGTGGCGATGTCGTTGTGACCGACCTCAATGGCACGTTTCAATGACAAATCGTCGATTTTGTCCGCGAAAAATTCGTCGAATTCGGATAGTTCGTTCCGCGTCGCGAGTCGCGCGCCGGCATAACGTGGGAATATGTCATAGGATTTATCGCCGCTGAACGTTTTCGCGATCCACGTCCAGTTTTCACGGCACCAATCCCACGTTTTCGCACGCGCCCGCCGATTACCCAACATATACGAAAACCAATATGGCAGATCTTGCGGTTTGACAATATTAGTTTTATTTAGAAAACCCAAAATTTCGTCGATTCGTTCCGCGTCATGCGTCGCGGTTAGCGCCGCGCAAATATCGGATTTCAGGTCAGCATTTTGCGAAGTTTTATAAATGTCGAACATATACGCAAACTCTTCGCGATCGCCATACCGCACCGCCGCGCCCAAAACCGTCGGACGCAGATCGCCGTTGATTTCCGATAAATCACGTTTCTGTGCCACATAAATTTCCAGCGCTTTGTCGATCGCCGCGCGCTCCTCCGCATAGATCACCTGTGACAATATAGTCGGACGCAGTTTCTGATCATTGATCGATTCGTTCGATTTCGCGACCCAACCCAAACATTCATATTGTTTTCGCGCCAAATCGCCCGCCAACTTTTTCAAACGTTTTTCATCATCCGAATCAGGTTCAACAAACCGCCCGATCGTCGCCAGCGCCAGTGACAAAACATCCCAAACCGCCGTTTCCGTTTCGTCCGCATACGTCGGCAATAAATCGAGCAAGTCGTTCGTCGGCGCAAGACCCGGCACAACCACCAACAACAACTCATTCAAAACCTTCGCGCGGTCAACCACCGACATTTTATGCAAGTTTTTACGTAAAATTTTACTTAAAACTTCGTCGTAAATCGTGATAAAATGCGAATTGTTGCCGATATTTAATTGAAAATCCTCCACACCAGACGCAAAAGAAATCTCCTTTTCCGTCATCAATTTCGGCGCATTTTCATTAGAACAAAACAGCGGGATTTGCCACAACGTATCGTCGCTTTCGCCATTCGCAAAAAATCGCTCCTGGCGCAATGTGATTTTATCACCCTCACACGACGCAAAAATCACCGGGTAACCTGGTCGCGTCAACCATGGCGTCATTAGGTCAGATACGTCCTGACCTGACGCGTTGGACAACGCGCGCCACAAATCGTCGGCGGTCGTATTGGAATAGGCGTGCTTCTTAAAATATTCGCACAGACCTTTTCGGAACGCATTTTCGCCGATAAACGCACGCAACATTTTCAGCAAGCGCTCGCCTTTCGCATAAACAATCGCCGGATCGAATAAAGTTGAAATTTCGTCGGGATGATGAACGTCCTGGCGCACCGATTGAACGCCGGGCAAGGCGTCGCGTTTTAATGCCGAAATTACATCGCCGGTTTCAAAATTCGCCCACATGTCCCAATTCGGAAACAACGCGTCCGTGCAAATATGTTCCATCAAACTCGCAAAACTTTCATTCAACCATAAATCGTTCCACCACTTCATCGTCACCAAATCACCGAACCACATGTGCGACAATTCGTGCGCGATCACGGTGGCTACGTATTGCTTGGTCGAAATCGCCGCATTATTATCCACCAACAACGCGGTTTCACGATAAGTCACCAAACCCCAATTCTCCATCGCTCCCGCCGAAAAATCCGGCAACGCCACATGATCAGATTTCGGCAAAGGATATTTCGTGCCAAAATATTCATCGTAAAATTCAATCGCCCGCACCGCCGTATCGAGCGCAAAATCCATCGAATTCACCGATTGCGCGGGCGTCGCATACACGCTAACCTCAACATTATCTTTCGTCCGCGCGGTTTTTTTCCATAAATCGCCAATCACGAGCGCCAACAAGTACGTCGACATGCGCGGTGTCGGTTCGAAATGATAAATCGCGGTCGGCAACTCCTGCCGCTCCCCGCCATATTCGTAAATAAACGACGGCGACGATTGACGCACCGCGACCGGCATATTCGATAACACGACCAAATCCGGATCAGTATCGACCGAAATTTCAAACGTCGCTTTCGCCACCGGTTCGTCGACGCACGGAAACATTTCGCGGGCATGATGTGATTCGAATTGCGTTGCGAGCAGTTCCCTTCGCTCGCCACCGATTTCGTAATAACAGGGATACAACCCGTGCATCGAATTTTCCTTGATCTCGCCCTCAAAATGAATACTCACGTAAGTATCAGCCTTGTTTTCCCGAAACCATTTTTGTTTTTTCAAAAATTCTTCAGGGTTTTTGTGGGGTTTTCCTTTGGGCCGCAGTTCAATCTCATCGTTTTCTAGTTCCACAACTTCGCAAAAATCCTCGTTCACCCGCACCCAATCCGTGAATTTCAAACCCTTAGCATGCAGCCGCACAAACTCGCCCTTCTTATTCCCGTAAATTCCGACCGCCCCCGAAAAAGTTTTCCTCCCCGGTCGCGCATCGATTTGCACCCAATAATGTACCGGTTCAAAGTATTCAACAAGTTGATTCACAGATTTTTTCATGCATCTATTTTACTACGAAACGAGCGAAAAAACGAACTCGTTCGTTTTTCCGAGCGAGGACGTAAAATAGTTCGACTATTCCGCATAAGCCGAGACATTTCGTTAAGAATGCAAGGCATAGTTTACTACCCATGCAACAACCATCGTAATGGTTATAATAGACATCACTCTAATCGCAGTCTTGCGCGGATTCGTTTTACAGTTAGTTAATGCGTATATAGACATCATAAGCCATGCACCGCTTGTAAGTCCCAAAAGCAGCGCACCCACTGAAAGGTCGAGACTCCTCACTCCGCTATAAAGAATGACTACAGGTACAACGAGCGCCGCGCAAGATCCGACGAGTCCAATCAAAGATATTATATATAAAAAATTCTTGTTTTTCACACTAGCATTTTAACATATAGTTAAAGATCTTCTAGCACTGCGATTTATACCCGCCCCCACCTTTCCGCCACGGCAAGGCATTCAGAAACGGCATGAAGAGGTCGTCTTCTTTCGACACGAACGCGACGTTGATTTCGGCACGGGTCGGGTCGCGGTCAACGAACCGCACGAAGTCGATGTCCGAAATCACCGCGAGCGGCGTTCGTTCCGCGCCCTCGCCCATTGCAATATTTGCCGCGATGGCGAGACTAACACTGACGCCCGCCATTTCGCATTTGAAATCGCGTCCGAATAGGTCGGAGCTGCCGACATAATCGTGCGTCGCCTCGAAACCGCTCCAGGCAATCATTTCACCTTTCGTGCCGCGCCGGAGTGGTGAACTGACGCTGTCGGTGATGATGACGCCGATATTTTTGCGCCCAAATTTTTCGCACAAAAACATCCGCGCCGAACTCGCGGTTGCGAACGGATCACGCGGCCACAATACGTAATTGCCGTCGCCGTTGCTTTCGTCAACGCCCGCTGCCGCGACCAATGTCCCATATTTAATCGTAAAATGATAACTGTAGGGCGAGAGCGAATTATCGAGGTAGAAATCCGCCTCCGCCTTGATCAAATCTTCCTTGTCCACCGCACCGATCGGCACGACGGCATTTTCGCATAGTGATACGATTTTCGACGAAATCGCGACAACCGAATTTTCGGATAAAGTTTTAATGCTTTCCGCCAATAAATCATGCAATGAGATTTCATTCGCCCGCACTAAACACGTTTTGATTGCTTTGACTAACATCAGTTTTCTCCTTTCTTAAATACCTAATTCCCGCATAAACTAGCGGCGTACTGATCGCCGACATGACGCATTTGGCGGTCCAGTATGGCAAAATCAATCCCGCGAGCCACAACGCGTTCGCCGAAAATCCTTCAACAAAAAATCCGTAATATGCCACCGTCATGAACACCACCGTGTCAATGAGGGCGCTCGCCACGTTCGACACGTTGCTACGCAACCACACAAATTTCCCTTTGCTAGCTTTCTTTAGTCGCGAAAAAATCAGCACGTCAAAAATCCCCGACACCGCGAATGCCATTACCGACGCCACCGCGAATCTTACCGAGATTCCGAACACCGCGTTGTACGAATCGTTGAGCGGTTCGAACCGCGCCGCATGCGGCAAGCTGGTCGCGAGCCAAATAAACAGCACCAGCAAAATTTGCACACCAACGCCCAACCACACCAATTGTTCCGCCCGCTTCCGACCATAAATTTCATTCACCGCATCGGTCAATGTAAACATCAGCGGCAGCAAAAATAACGCCACTGAAATATTGAAATTTAACCCAAACAGCGAACCGAGCGGCATAACTTTCGCGCCCATCAGCGCCGCCGCAACCACGCCGAAAATATATAGCGCCACAAAAACATCGATTTTCTTAAACTTTCCGAATTTATGAAACATAAAAACTCCCTTCTTTATTAAATTTGATGTATTTAACAAAGGGGTTTAGATAAAACTTGACCAAGTAGTGAGTTGTTTAGAAATAATCATGCAGACATCCTTTTCAAAATTCTCGTCAATTATAGCACGGATGGGTAATTTTGAAAAGTGGACACTACCTGTAGCGTAGATGTGGGTAATTTCAAATTTTTGACACTACGGATAGTGTGTCGGTGGGTAATCTAAATTGCACACAAGACAGTCTTCCTAGCAAAATAAAAATGGGCAGACTCGTGTTTTTTTCTGCGCGAGAAGACTGTCTTGTGCGCAACCAATGTGTAAAGTTACTTTTTTGGTTTTTCGGCGAGTTCGTGATAAATTTTCTTATCCATCTTTAGGATTGTGTCGACTTCGGTTTCCAATTTTTCTTCGACTTCGTCTTCCTTGTATTGTTCGTGTTCTAATCGCATGATTTCCGCCGACATTTTTTCGAGCCGTTTTTCGTTGCGGCGCGCTTCGATTTGCGACATAACGCCAATAATTATGCCCAGGATTCCGATGGAAAAGGCGATGATTTCGTAGGACGTGTCGAGTACGCTCAATCGCTCGTTGGCGATAATCACCACCACGCCAGCGATCATAATGATAAACAGCACCGCCGTGATTACCCTAATAAACATGTGAAGATTTTTCATAAAAACATTGTATCACATTTATGTTACAATTGTTGCATGAAAAATTCACGGGCGGATGCGGGAGCGGGCAAAATTAAACACAAAACTTGGCGATATCGATCGCCGTTTATGCGGTGCGCGCGGTTCTTGGCGCGCTGGATCGTCCTGAAACCCGTATTGAATATTGGGTTTCGGATCAGGGTTCACGAAAAGCAGAATCTCGCCAAACTTAGAGGTTATAAGACTTGCATTGTCGTGGCGAATCATACTTCACACCTCGATGCGCCGCTACTCATGAATAAATTGCCCTGGCGGGTGGTGCGCAATATTGCCACGGCGTCGGCGATGGATTTTTGGTTTAAGAGTCGGTTGCGATCGCTGCCAATGCGGCTGCTGATGAACACTTTTCCTGTTGAACGCGGCGAAACTAATCGATACAAAGGGTTGTCGAAGCAATTACTTTCTGAAAATCTATCCCTCCTCGTCATGCCAGAGGGAAAACGTTCGCGCAGCGGCAAAATGGGCGAATTTAACACCGGTACGGCGGCTCTCGCGATCCGATACCAGATTCCGATCCTCCCCATCGCCATCGTCGGCGCGTTCGAGGCTTGGCATCCCGACAGCAAAATGTGGCGCTCCGGTCGTCCCGTCGTCCACGTCGTTTTTACCCCTCCCCTGACCCCGAAAAAATCTGAAACTGTCGATGAATTTAATGATCGGATTTGGCGCGCGATCCGTCAAACATACGACAAAACCGCGCGGAAATGCGATTTGCCAACGCAAGACGAGATTGGCTAATTTGCTCTTTTCATGTTACAATATTTAAGATGAAAAATATCCGAAATTTTTGTATTATCGCCCACATCGACCACGGCAAATCGACGCTCGCCGATCGCATGATGGAATTGACCGGCACGGTCGAAAAACGCGAAATGAAAGCGCAATTGCTCGATTCGATGGATCTGGAACGCGAACGCGGGATCACGATCAAACTCGCGCCGGTGCGAATGAAGTGGAAGTTAGATAAGTCGAATCTTATTTCCGCGCGACTATCGAAGGACGGCGAGAAAGTCAGTGAGGAAACCCGTGACGACGGGCTTGACGAACGGCGTGGGAATAATGATTCGACGACTTTCGAACTAAACCTCATCGACACCCCTGGTCATGTTGATTTTTCGTACGAAGTTTCGCGTTCGCTCGCCGCGTGCGAGGGCGCAATTCTGGTCGTTGATGCGTCGCAGGGGATTCAGGCGCAAACTCTCGCCAACGTTTACCTTGCCATCGAGGCTGACCTAAAAATCATTCCGGTGCTAAACAAAATCGACCTGCCCGCCGCCGACGTGCCACGCGTCAGTCGCGAAGTGATCAATCTGCTCGGTTGCCGCGAGGACGAAATCATTAAAATTAGCGCTAAAACTGGATTAAATGTCGAACGAGTTTTAGACGCAGTAGTCGAACAGATTCCCGCCCCGACCGGCGATACGGACGGCAAAACCCGTGCCCTGATTTTTGACAGTTATTACGATGATTATCGCGGCGTGATTTTGTACGTGCGCATCGTCGACGGGCAAATCGTCAAAAACGACGAGATCAAAATGCTCGCCACCGGTGCCACCGGCATCGCCCTCGAAGTTGGTCATTTGTCGCCCAAAATGACCCCCGACCCAAAACTCGAAACTGGCGAGATCGGCTACATCGTCACCAACCTCAAAACCACCCGCGATGCAAAGGTTGGCGATACAGTCACGCTCGCAAAATATTTTAGAAAGGATACGAAATAACAAAAATTTTCAAATATTTGCATTTTACTTAAAATTTTGCTTAAATAGTTACGTAAAATTTTAAGTAAAAGGAGCGAATATGGCAATTACCGTCCCAATATCGGAACTGAGAGATTATAATAAGGTAACGAGCTTAATCACGCCGGAAAACCCGGAGGTTGAATTGACTTTGCATGGACGCACAAAATATGTTTTGACAGAATCGAAGGCGTATGCCCGCGAAAAAGCGCGCCAGGAATTGCACGATATGTTGCAGGAATCGATCGACGCAGTCGAAAACGGGTGTAAATTGTATACCCTGGAAGAGTCTATGGCAGAATTAGGAATTAATGTATGAAAAAGTATGTCGTTGAAATTACAATTTCAGCACATAAAGACATCGGAAATATCTATACTTACCTGGCTGAAGCCACCGATGACAAATTCTATGCGAATGGAATTATTGCCAAAATATACCGTTCAATCGAAAAAGTCATCGTCTTTCCGCGTTCAAATCGTCGTATCGACGACGAACTGGACTTATCGACGGAAATGCGCCGGATTCTAATCCAGAAAAGATATGTTGCATTTTATCAGATCAAAAATAATGTTATAATTATTCAACGAATCGTCGATGGACGACGTGATTATAAGGAGTTGCTGGGATTATGAATTATTCCGAAATCGAAAAATTATTCGAGCAAAATCGCGACACACAAAATGCGATTAAAATGTCCGCGTACATGCGCGATCAATTTAAGTTTTACGGAATTTCGTCGGCAGCGCGGAAAAATTTATATAAAGATTTTCTGAAAAAAGTTAAATTAAGTAAGACAATCGATTGGGAATTTTTGGAAAAATGCTGGTCGAGTGACTATCGTGAATTTCAGTATTTGGCGCTCGATTATTTGATGGCAATGCAAAAATTTTTGACGTATGACGACATCGAAAAATTGGCGGGGTTTGCTAAATCAAAGCAGTGGTGGGATACCATCGACAGTCTGGACTCGATTTTTGGTCAAATCGGTTTAACCGACCAACGAGTCGACGATTTGATGTTGAAATGGTCGACAGATCCAGATTTTTGGTTTCGCCGCATTGCGATTGATCATCAACTTTCGCGGAGAGAAAAAACCGATAAGGAACTTTTAGCGCAAATTATCAAAAACAATTTGGGCGACAAAGAATTTTTCATCAACAAGGCGATTGGTTGGAGTTTGCGCGAATTTTCTAAGACCGACGCAAATTGGGTACGCAAATTTGTGGCGGAAAACAGATCAAAAATGGCGAATTTGAGCGTGCGCGAAGCGTTAAAAAATATCGGCGGTGAAAAATGACCGATACGCAAATCGTGATCCCTCTGCCCGGTTATAAAGACGTCCGACCATTCGTCTATGCGGGATTTTTTCCGACGAGCAATGAGGATTATCAAGAGTTAAAGGAGGCGATCGAAAAGTTGTCGTTGTCGGATTCGGCGCTACAATTCGCGCCGGAAAATTCGCCGGTTCTGGGATTTGGGGTGCGAATTGGGTTTTTGGGACTACTGCACATGGATATTATTCGCGAACGATTGGAACGCGAATATGATTTGGATCTGGTCATCACAAACCCGTCGACGGATTACCATGTCAAACTGGTGAATGGCGAAAATCTCGATATTAAATCCGCGTCAGAACTGCCCGATATGAGCACAGTCAAGGAAATCGCCGAACCTTGGATCAACGGCGAAATTATCGTACCAAATAGTTTCGTCGGCGCGGTATTACAACTCATCAATCAAAAACGCGGTCAGCAAAAAAATATTTCGTATATCGACGAACGCGCATTGATCGCGTTTGAAGCGCCACTCGCCAACCTACTGACGGATTTTTACGATCAATTAAAATCCGTGACGTCGGGTTACGGTTCATTTAATTATGATCTGAGCGATTATCGTATCGAGGATCTAGTCCGCGTCGATTTTTACGTCGCCGGCGAAATGGTTGATGCGTTGTCGGTGATGGCGCACCGCAGTGAAGCCGTGAGTTTAGGACGCGAAACTGTGAAAAAGTTGAAAGAAGTTATTCCGCGCCAAAACATGGAGGTATCGTTACAGGCGGCAATCGGCGGTAAATTTATCGCCCGCGAAGACATTTCAGCGTATCGCAAAGACGTTACCGTTAAAATCCACACCGGCGACCGCGACCGTAAAGCGAAGTTGCTTGACAAGCAAAAACGTGGCAAAAAACGCATGAAACGTTTTGGCAAAGTCGACATTCCGAGCGAAGCGTTTACAGTGATGTTGAAACGGGATTAAAATGGCTATAATTATGGCTATAACCGGTCCCTGTTAAAGCGGGCTCGGAATGTCGGTGAGAATGTCGCGCTTCCTGCTTGTCAATGTCATCTTGAACAACCCCCTTGTCATCCTGAACTTGTTTCAAGATCTATACTAAAGATGCTGAAACAAGTTCAGCATGACAATATACGCATGGGTAAAGTTGTTACATACTGAACAATGGACACGTAGAACAACAGGGGTGGATTGTGGGGAAAAACAGTTACATACTGAATGACGGATTGTTATTATTTAATATCTCGCGACGAATTCTTTAACCTCGTCGGCATATTTATTCTCGTCCATAACCATTTTGAGTTGGGTCATGAACCAGCCTTTCGGGTCGCCGGTGGTGCACCAAGTGCCGTCCGCTACCGTGACTGCGTACACGCCGCCGTCTGATCCCGCCAGCTTACTGACCGCGTCGGTCATCCATAGTTCGGCGTCTTTGCCGGTTTCGTCCTTGTTCAAGTATTTGAAAACTTTTGGCGTCAAAATATAACGTCCGTAAACCGCCAGGTGCGATGGGGCTTCTTCCATCTTTGGTTTTTCGACCATGAACTCGACTTCGTCTGTGCCTTCCTTAAATTTAATAACGCCGTATTTTTCGACTTCCCGCCCGGGTGTCTCCTGCGCGCCCATGAGCGCGCTGATTTCGCCGCCGCGTCGATCGAATTCGTCCATCAGGGCTTTAACCGCGCCCTCGCCACCGACAACGATGTCGTCGCTATAGATCGCTATAAAGGCTTCGTCCTCGTCGATCATGTCGCGAACGCTCACGAATGGCGATCCGTTGCCGTACGGTAATTCGGGGTCCTGTAAAACGACTGTGATTTTCGGGAAATTCAAAATTTCTTCGACCGATTTGTATCTGTCCATTTTGCCCTGCGATTCCAATAACGCCCGCATTCTCGGGACAGGATTAGTGAAATAGTCCTCGTACATTGGTTTGCCCTCTGGCGTAGCGACTATAATAATTTCCTCGATTCCGGCGTGCACGCATTCCTCGACGATATATTGCATCGCCGGTTTGTTCCCCAGTGGTATCAGTGATTTCGGAATTGTTTTTACAATCGGCAAGAACCGGCTGCCGAATCCCGCATCGCTCAAAACCGCTTTGGTTGGTTTTTTGAATTTTGTCATCTATCCTCCTTAAATGATTTTCACTGCTTAATTTTGGAAAATCTACTTATCATTTTACCATTCTGTTCGATTTTCGCCAAAAAATTATCGATCGGACGAATCCAAGTGAAATTTTCGCCATATTCCGACTGATAAATGACGGCTGGGGTTTCAGTTTCCTCGATCAACGCAATGCCCGCAATGTGGTAATGCTGGTCGGGATTTTCGTAGTGATAGTATTTCGCATTCACATCGATTTGCGATTTCGCGGCGTCGAGGCGCTTTTTTAGTTCTGTGTCAGAAGTGTGATCAGTTTTCATTTTGTTCCCCTTTCCTTGAATTATTGTAATTTTTCACGAATAAGTTTTTGCGCGAGGGCTGGGTTGGCTTGGCCTTTCGACGCTTTCATGACTTGGCCGACGAGGAAGCCGATGACTTTTTCTTCACCGCTCCTGAAATCTGCGACCGCTTTGGCGCATTCCGGAGAGTTCAAAACTTCGTCCACAATGGCGGAAATCGCCGATTCGTCGCTGACCTGCAACAGATTTTTGGTTTCAGCGATTTTGCGCGGATCATCGTCGTGTCCGAGCATCGCAATAAAGATTTCCTTTCCTGCAGTCGAGGAAATTTCATTTTGGTCCAACATGCTCGCTAACTTAATCAAGTTTTGTGCCACGGGCAAATTTGTCGCATCATCATCCGCACCAGCCTCCTCGTCCTCGGCGGGCAGAGTGCTGACAAACAGGTTGGCGATTTTTTTCGCTGCGTCGGCACCGGCGGTATCCAAAATTTCCGCGAGCAATTTCGCGATGTTTTGGTCGCGTAAAATCGTGCGAATCACAGAATCGTCGACTTTTAGCGCCGCGAACTTGGCGCGATATTCGTTCGGCAGAATCGGCATGTCTTTCTGTAACTCGGAAATTTCCGCGTCGGTCAAAATGATCGGCGGAATGTCGGCGTCGGGCATATAGCGATAATCCTGCGCGTTTTCTTTGCTGCGCTGGGACACAGTTTTTTGCGCGTCGTCCAACCAACCGCGCGTTTCCTGCTTAATCGCACCACCGTCCTCTAAAATTGCGATTTGGCGATTAATTTCGTATTCGACGGCTTTTTCAACCGAACGAAAACTGTTCAGGTTTTTAGTTTCAGTCCGAATGCCCAATTTTTCGCCCGGTTTCGCCACTGAAATATTCACGTCAAATCGCATATTGCCATAATATAAATCACCCAGGGTCACGCCGGCGTAGGTCATCAGCAGGTGCAATTCTTCCGCATAAGCTCGCGCACCAGCAGCCGAATGAATATCCGGCTCGGCGACAATTTCGAGGAGCGGCGTGCCGGCGCGGTTTAGATCAACCAACGAATAATCGCTGTAATGCGTCAATTTGGCAGCGTCTTCCTCCATGTGCGCGTGATGAATGCGGATTTTTTCGCCGCTCGGCAGTTCCACAAAACCGCCGATAATAATCGGCTGATACATTTGGGAAATCTGATAACCTTTCGGCAAATCGGGATAAAAATAATGCTTGCGGTCAAAACGCGATTCGTGCGCGATTTCGGAATTCAACGCCTTGCCTGCGCGCGCCGCCAATCGCACCGCCTCTTTATTTAACATCGGCAGCATTCCGGGTAATGCGTAATCGATTGCACTAACTACGGCATTGGGCTCTTGCCCGCGCGCGTCGTTGTCCACCGACGAAAATAATTTCGTTGCCGTCGCCAACTGTACATGGCATTCAATGCCGATGGTCGGCAAATAGCCCTTAATTAAATATTTTTCGACATCGCCCGTGATTTCCGAACCACGCTCGCCGGCACTTCCTAAACTATGCATTTTCCTCCTCTATTTTGAAACTTTCTGACTTGAAATTGCTGTAATACCGTCCACGTTCGGCGGTGAATTTTAGCACGCAATAATCTGGATCGGTCACGCCTTTTTTGTAATACAGAGTGTCGCCGAATTGCCATAACATCTCTTTACTGGCTGCGTCGGTCAAAACTTCCATTTTGCCGATCAACATCACACCCTGATAATTAAATCGACCTTTTTCGTAAAAGTAAATACTGGCACGCGGATTTTTTTGGTATTGCCCAACCCGCATCGAAGACGTATTAGTGCTGAACCAAAAAATCTTTGGTCCTTGCGTAAAATCGTTTTTGCGCGGCACCAACATCGCTTTCATATTCGGAAAACCGTTTTCATCAATAGACGCGACAAACACAGTTTTTGATTTCGCGACCAAATTCTCAACCTTTTTTAATACGTCCTTCATTTCTTCTCCTCGTATGTAAAATAACAATGAAATCTCACTAAACCATCTTCCATCTCGCGCACCTCGGTTCTTCCTTCGTCTAAATCACAGATTGGAGCGGCGAAAATATCGTCGGTCACGTCTAAACCGCGATCGAGAATCAATTTCTTCGCGCAATCATATTCCTGACCAATTAATTTGTGCGCCACAGTTTTAATATGCACTGACCGCGAATGTTCTAAATCATAATTCACAATCGAAATAAAGCAACGCGGATCGCGCGCCAGATTTTCCGCATGCATCGTGCCACGGCGATTATCAAACACAATTTGATTATTCTCCTCATCAAACGCCCACCACCCCAGCGGTGTCGCCCACGGCGAACCGTCGGCGCAAGTTGTCGCGATAGTCATAAATTGACTGTCACTTAAAATATCTGATAGATTTTCATCAAACACTTTACCGTTCATCTTTCTCTCCTTTGATCAATTTCCTTTTTCGATTGCCTAGTTCTTCGGCATTCTTAGAACTAATTAGACCGCGCCCCAATTTCTTTTCTAAATCAACACGAGCGTTTTTGGCGACGCTCGCGCCGGTTTTGGCGATTTTGGCGCTTTCTGTCAATGTCGCTGGTTGTTCATCAATCGAAATTTCGGTCGCGGAAACTTCCGCCAACCAAAGTTTGAACGGTTCGGCTTTTTTACTGGGAATTGACTGAACTAGGCGTAAGATTTGTTCGGTATCCATAACATCAGTCAAGCGTTTTTTGCCGTCCTCAGCCCTCATTTTCAACTGGTAACAATTTGTTACCAGTTGATTCGCACCTTCTTTGACTAAGCGTCCTTTTAATACCTTCCAATACTTTCGCGCGGATTGATAATCGCTGTCCGTCAGAACTCGCACGATATCCACCACTGAAAACCACCATTTTTCGTTCTCTTCGTCCCAAATCGAACGAACCTGCTGTTTCTGAAATAACCGCACTTTATTTGTCATTTCCGCATTCATATCGCCCCCAAATCCCTCAATGATTTTTTATATGCGGAGATCGCGCGTTTGACGACCGCGATATCGATTTTTTCATCCGGTTTATCGGCGATTTGTTCGCGCCATTTTGTCGCCGCCAAAATGGTTTTAACACTGCTAATGTCTTTGGCTTTTTTCAACTTTTCCGCGACATCTTCGCCGTCGATTTTCAATTCGTCCAACACGTCGTTCAACATTTTATCGATCGTCAGCAGCGCGAATTTATACGTCGCCGCATTATTTTTATCCAAACCATTTTCGATTTTCAACCACTCCGCGCGGTATTTCTGCTGATCCAACGAACTCGGACGACCGCGCGTTATGATAATAATCGCCAAAATCGTCAACGTCAAAATAACAATTATCGAAAACGCGATAATCTGGATCAGGTCATTCATTTCTCAACCTCCTTCGCGAACGCTAACAACCGCGCATCAGATTTTTGCGGACCAATAATTTGAATGCCGATCGGCAAACCGTTTTTTGACTCGCCGTTCGGAATCGAGATTGCCGGCAGACCCGCGAGCGACGGTGGCGTGGTCATTAGATCCGCTAGGTAATCTTTGATTGGATCACCGGCGTGTGCACCGATCTTCCACGCCGTTTCCGGCGCGGTCGGTCCGATTAAGAAATCATACTCAGCGAACAATTTGTCGAATTCCTGAATCAGAAGCGTACGCGCTTTCTGCGCCTGTAAATAATACGCGTCGAAATAACCACTCGACAGCACATACGAACCGATCATGACGCGGCGTTTGTTTTCCGGCACGAAACCAATGTCGCGCGACAAACTGTAAACTCCCTCGAGATCTTTTGCGTCTTTCGCACGAACGCCGTATCGCACCCCGTCATACCGCGCCAAATTCGACGACAATTCCGCTGGTACGACGATGTAATAAATCGCGATTGCGTATTTTGCCATCGGCAACGTTACGTTACTAACTGAATGTCCCATCTCTGTTAATTTAGTTACATACTCGCGCGTTCGCGCCACAATTTCCGGATCGACACCCTCACCAACATATTCCTCGATCAAACCGATTTTCAGATTTTTCGGCACGACAGTTTCGGTTTTATAATAATCCGGGTGGACCGTAGCATCCCGACCGTCCTGTCCCGCCAAAATTTCCATCAGGATCTCCGCATCGGCAACCGTACGCGTCAGCGGTCCGAGTACGTCCGTGGACGACGCCATCGCCACCACACCGTAGCGCGAAATCGCGCCATACGTCGGTTTGTAACCCACTACGCCGTTAAACGACGCTGGTTCGCGAATCGACCCGCCCGTGTCCGATCCCATCGCGAAAGGCACAACGCCCGCCGCAACCGCGACCGCCGATCCGCCCGACGAACCGCCCGCCACACGATCGAAATCGGCGACATTATGCGTTGGGCCGTAACCACTGTTTTCGGTCGATCCACCATGCGCGAACGCGTCCAAATTAGTCTTGCCAATTAAAATCGCACCCTCGTTGTTCAAGCGTTCAATCGCCGTCGCGTTGATTGGACTTTCAAAATTCTCCAAAATCTGCGCCGCCGCTGTAGTGTGACCGACTGTAGTCAAATAATTATCCTTTACTGCGTACGGCACACCCGCCAAGCGCCCGACATCCTCACCCCGCGCAATTCGAGCGTCAATTTCGTCCGCCCGCACCAACGCTTCGTCCTCTAAAACTTCCAAAAACGCGTGTAGCTTTTCATTCGCCCGCGCTGCCGCGATGGCTTTTTCGACTTCCGCCCGCGCCGAACTTTTACCCGACCGCACCGCCTCAACAATTTTCAAAATTTCGCCCATTTTTCCTCACTTTCCGAATATCTCGCAATAACTTTTTTGATACCCTCGTATATTCTAAATTCTGGTTTTATAATTTCCTCTACCGGAACCCAGCGTTGTCCGATGACGAATCTTGATTCACTGGGATCAAAAACGAATTCTGTATCATCGGGCATTTCGCAAACGAAAATCAGGTTGATTTTATCCTCGATTCCAAATCGTTCAACGTGATATATGATAAAATCCGCATGAATCAGTTCGCCCGTATATTCCACACCGATTTCCTCGTGCAGTTCGCGACGCAACGCCGAATCGAGCGATTCGCCGTACTCAAAATGTCCGCCGGGGATATTAAAGGAGTGATCATCATATTCGCGCAAAAAAACTTTCGTATGATCTGGATTAAAAATCACCGCGCGACATGACACCTCAAACAAATCTTCGCCGCGCTCGGTTTTATGCCTCACTGCTGCACCCCCAAAATCCGATCCTGAATCGCACGCAATTTGTCGTCGTCCATTTTCGGACCCTCAATCGTTGTCAAAAATCCGCGATATTTTTCTACGAATTCCGTATCGTGCGACAGAGTATGCACATCCGACATTAAATCACCGTGTAGCGGGTATAATTTAACATGCACATACGCTACACCCGTGCCTTCGATGACCAATGCCACACGCGTCACATCGAATGCTTTTTTCAGAATCTTTGCAACTTTTTGCGCCGCAATTTGCAGCGCCGCGAATTCCGATTCCGACAGTTCCGCAAAATCATCACCGATATTCTTCTTCGGGATCAGCACCGTCAAACCGGGCGTGTTTGGAAACGGCGTCAGAAAAGCCATGTGATTATCGTCCTGCCACACCACGTACGCGTCCATTGTACCCGCCGCAATCTTATCAAAAATAGTTTCGCTCATCTTTCTCCTTATAATACTTTTGGTACTTTCACCTGATTATTTTTCGCTTCCGGCGCGAGTTTTAACAACTTCTCGCGCGGAATTTGTTGCTCTATCGCGTCCTCGCGACAAACATTTTTCAGCCCCGTTACCTGATACGTCGGCTGAACACCCGCCGTGTCCAGCTCCTTTAACTGTTCGATATAACCCAAAATGTTTTCCAAATCGACCGTCAAACTTTTCAACTCATCATCACCCAGTGCGATCTTCGACAACGCCGCCAAATACGCCACATCAGATTTTGTAACCATGATCTTTCTTCCCCGCTTTCTGTGAAACTTTGTTCATGTAAATATTGTAGCATATTTATCTGGTCATTGCGAACGCGCACTAATGTCATTGCGAGCAAAGCGAAGCAATCTAATCGTAAACAATATATCATAACTGATATAAAAAACTGCGACATCAAGTGCGACATCTTTTGGGCATTCTACCTCTGTCGAAGTGCGACATTCACTGCGACATTTCGCCCCATCTTTCTTCCTGAAAAAATTACACGTGCAATAATTATATATAGATCAAAATTTCCCGATTTGTGATATAATCAAGTTATGGCTAGTATCGTTCCCACCATCACCGCGATGAATACGACCGAGTATGCGCGTCAATTGGCGCGGCTCGAGTTTGCACCGCGAATTCATATTGATATTGCCGACGGGGATTTTGCGCCGTCGCGGACGGTGAATTTGAACCAGCTTTATTGGGATGATGATAAGGTTGTCGATTTGCATTTGATGGTGCGGCGGCCAGCGGAATGGTTGCATCAAGTAGTGGCGCTCGCACCGAATTTGGTGGTGTTGCATGTCGAGTCCGATGATGCGAATGAAAATCTGCCGAAAATCGCGGCGCATCTAGGCAAATTCGGGATTAAATTCGGCATCGCAATTCTGCCCGAGACGACTGTCGAGTCGGTACAAAATTTGATCGAGATCGCTGATTATGTTCTAGTTTTCGGCGGACATTTGGGATATCAGGGCGGAACAGCGGATTTAATGCAATTATCGAAAGCCATGCAAATTCGCACTATCAATCCCGACATCGAAATCGCATGGGACGGCGGCGCAAATGCTGATAATATCACCGAGATCGCCCGTGCCGGAATTGACGTTATCAACGTTGGTTCGGCGATCATGGAAAGTGACGAACCGGAAAAGGCTTATAAAGAATTGCTTGACTTCTGCGGTACTTTATAGTATACTAGACAGATATGGCAGACATGGAGCAACAACGCACCGCAATAATGTTGCGTTCACGCAGGAGCGACTATGACGGGTTGAGCGAGTCGGAGTTAGCGTACATCAATCGTTATAACCGCCAGAGCAGTTCAACGTATGGTTTGACACCGTTCGGGAACGAGCCGCCGCAGTTTGAATATTACGCCGATGAGAGCGACGAGGAACTACTAAACCGCAGAGTGTGCGTCAATTTCGCGTTGTGCATTGAGGACTATCAGATACGGGTTGACTTACATAATAGATGCCGCGGGCTGGACGGATTTCTAGAATCGCCCGATGGGTACAGATTACCGCCAGGTATGAGTAAATTGCAGGCTCGCAATTTACTGATTAACGATATAATATGTGACTCGAAATATAATCCGGACGGGCGCATTCGTCCGGTGGACAGAGAGGACGAACCTATTCCGGAGGGGCATCACCTCGCCACCGTGATTTTAGCGGGTCTGGCGGGCGGAAAACCAAACGAGTCTTTTCGTTATCACGACTTTCATTGTTTCAGAAAAATGAGCGACGGTCATTATTATTATAAATCCGCCAAAGGCGAAGTCTGTAGCCGGTTTGCCAACGACGGTGGCAGAATTGTTTCAATCAAGCCCACGAAGGACGACCGCGTCGAGTTCACGACCGAAGACCACGTCCGCCCTAAAGTGTATTTACCAGCAGACGCGCGCCTCGCTGTCGATGCCCTAATCGCTCAACTAAAAGTCGGCGATCGCGTAGGACAGTATGATTGCGACGGACGCGAGTTCCTCGGTCCGACGCGCTTCGTCGGGTATTATGTGGTTAGGGATTGAGTGTTAGCTTCTCTTAAAATGCTCGTGAATTCTTGATCTATCAAAGCGCAATGGCAACACACGTCAGATATACTGTCCGCTGCAATTCTAGTATATCATGCACCCAAGTGTTGAATCAACCGCTCTAGCGGGAGCAAGCTTTGCACCCAACTGTTGAACGAATCGCCTGCGGGAAATATTTCTGCACCCAGGTGCTGAATTATTCTCTATTCCATGCACCCGTAGCGAGTTAGCCGGCGCTGTCCTTGGATACTTCCTTTTGATTTCGTTCGGCAACGGCCAATATAAAGTCTGACATTGCAATAGCTGAGTTAAGCAGTAATCTTGCGTGATGTTCCTCAATGTTGAGCCGCTTGCTTCCAACCCCGTGCGCATCGCTATCCTTGTTTCGCATTTCGGCAATAGCCGTCAATATCTTTTCCAGCCCTGACAGAAGCACGTTAATGCGTTTGTCTGCTTCTTTTGATTGATGCATGTTATACAAACCCTTTACTTGCTTATATAAGGACGTAATGTCTCCGCTTTCGGACGGGGTTTGACCTTTTAATTCAATGACATAGCAGAACACCTCTTCAACCAGAGTTCGGCACTTGGTTACTGCGCTGTCATAGTTGGAGTTATCTATGTCGTCCTTTGCCCTTTCGGCGAGAGTCTTTATGTAATCGCGGTCAATGATTTTTATCTTAGGGGCTTCTATGGTTACCTTTGCATCTATCGGTTTTACAATAAACGTTTTATTTACTATGACAAGCTCGTGTCCGCCGAAATACAATTGCCCGTTTATCTGTTCAACGACCGTTTTGATGATATGCTGATATGTGTTATCAATTTTGCTTGGAGTCAATCCTCGCATTTTTTCGGCGAATTTATCTTTGGCGAATAGGTAGGCGAGTAATTGCTGGACTTTATCCCGTTCGATACAATACGCCAACAGGTTATCAAGATATACCCAGCGGCTCAGCGATCCTCCACTCCAGCCATATTCGACGGGTAATCCAAATGCGGTTGATAAATCGCATAGCATCGGACCACTGAGATACGGCAATGAAACTTTTACGCCGTTATATTCTCCGAAGTCCTTATCCCCATCAAGGATTGAGAGAACCTCTTTGCTTTTCAAAAGACTATATTTTGGCACCATTCTATCCCCCATTATACACCCTAAACCCTTAATGCCCTCGCTAGCGTTGCCGCTAAACGTCCCACTTAAATATTATATCACCAGTATAAGCATAAGTCAATTATTTGCTTCAAATTCACAACAGCCCCAACCGCACCCCAAATCATCAGATGCTAGACCGCGTCTTCTTGAGAAGTATCGGAAGGCTTCGTTTGCTCCTCCTGCAGCTTCTAGTCCTCCATCTGCCTATGGTATTCCGCCATTATTTCGTCGGCATCACCATAGTAAGGAGATGCGACAAATTCCACCTTATGTTTTTTGCAATACTCCCGGATTTTTTGCGGGTCTGTCCGTTCGGGGATGGTGTCCACAAAAACAGCCTTGACTTCCACGCCGGCCTGGTCTAGCCAGCCCGCAATCCGCTTTTGTTGGCTTTCCGCGCTTTCTTTGGTTGCCTCGCGGCAATAAATGATGGCGGTTGCCTTGTATCTCTTTTCTGGTTTATGGTTTGTCATAGCCTTCCTTCCTTGTTATTATGCTATTTCCCCTCCTATTTGGAACGGGGCACACACACGTATAACTCGGATGGATTTAAAAAGCAAGCACTTTTTCCAATAATTCATTGGTGCTTGCGCATTTGTCAAGAAATGTTACAACACCACCCAGCCGCCCTCAAAACGGCGCTATTTTCCTTCTTGCTCCCTTGTCGCACCGCCCCCAACCCCACGTCGCCCAACCCTTGCCAACCCTTGATTTTTCTCCTATACTGGCGCCACCCAATTTATGAAAGGTGGTACATTAACAATGGAGATCAAACTGACCCTTCACGGACACAGAAGGAAAGAGGCGGCGGATTGTATCGGTAGCGCGATTGGCGTTGCGTCGGTTTATCGGGCTGCGCCTTCTTTCTGCTACAACATCGGCGGCATCATTCTGGATCGTCAAAACATTGTGACCATTGGCGATGCGGACGAAGGTTTGTCGAACGTCCTGCGCAACCTGGAGACGGCTGGCTTCTACACGCCGGAACTTGCGGAAACCGCGCCAGATTCTCCCCCAACCGAAGCCCCCGAACGCCTGTGTATCCAGATGCCCCTTGACGGCTTTCCTGATGACAAGATCGACATCTTGCGCAAACTGATCGCCAGCAAGGCGTCGCTGATTCAAAAAGCCATCAGCGCGGAGGAGCTGCCAATCGTGCCAAACGGCGAGACGCTTGATTTCCCGTGGTTTAATGTGAATGCCACGCCGGAAGAAGTGAACGCCTATGCGCAATTTTGTAGCAAACTCTGCGACATGGCGAAGAAGCAGCAACGCGTGCTGGCAGTCGAGCGGGATGTGGATTCAGAGAAGTACGCTTTCCGCTGCTTTCTTCTGCGTTTGGGCTTCATTGGGGAGGAGTATGCGGTATCACGCAAAATCCTGCTGCGGAATTTAAGCGGCAACGGGTCGCACAGGAGCGGCAATGGCAAACCGCGTCAGTTACCGACAACCTCGGAACTGGCGGACAATGCCGACGATACGAACGATGGAAGCGGCGGTGCTGAAGTTGAACCGGAAGCAGAGCCGAAAGCGAAGCCGAAGCATCACTTCATGAAGAAGTTGTTTGGTGCGCTCAAGTTGTTTGTTCTGAACTGAACCCCACCCTACATTGGCACAGAGCGCCCGCCCGCAAGGCGGGTGTTTTGGTTTGGAGTGTTGGGTGCTACTACATAAACGTAAGCTGTAAACACGCTTTTCCTATATTTTTTCGTTTATGATATAATTGAAACGTCACACATATTGGTAACATTTCATCCGTGCAGTCGGACAACCATTGCAAATAGCGGATGAAATCCAATAGGTGTGACAACCAACAATGGTTGTCCTTTTTATTACGGGCGACCGCTTAAACGCCAAAGGAGGGGCAAAATTTATGGATAACACCAACTTAACCAAAGAGCTATCGACTCAGGAAGGAAAGCGCATTAGAAAGTCCACAATCTTGTTGGCTTTTTTGTCAATACTTCTAACACTGCTAATATGTCTAGTAATGATGATCGTTGTTAACGGTATTGCAGTGTATATGAGTCCTTGCAAGACTATTAATGAATGCTCCTACATTTTCAAGACGGCAATAATGTCTTTTTTGATATGTTTTGTTGTTGCGCCACCTTTTGTGTTTATTGGTTGCTACAGATTGTTGCGTAAAATACGGGATCATCACTTCCGACCTTAAGGATTGACGAGCTTTTGTTACGATACACAACGATCACAAGGTGGCGTGGTTGCTATTTCAGCTTTCTTTTTGCCCGCTTATAACATAGCAGCCAGCACATACTTACACAGAAGACAAGAAGGCTTGAACAAAAGAGAACGGGGTTGCTCATGCCATCCCGACCGGTTTTAGGTAATGCCGCGTTTGGTTGCGCTATAAGGAATGGGCTTATTGTGGTTTGAACTTGTGGAGACATAGAAGCAGGCGTATTGCCGGGCATGTTAGATGCATTGTTATCGGGCGGGGTGCTGGGGTTGTTGCCGGGTGGATTACCTGAATTACTGGGTAGATTATCAGGGCTTTCGTTGGCAGGCGGGGTGTTGTCCCCCGCAGTTCGCCTTGTAAGCGGTATCACCCTGTCCACATTTCCATCGCCGTTCTCATCGACAGAAAGCACCATTGTCTGTAGCGTATTCGTACCAGTTACTATAACAGTGGTCGGGGCAATTGGCACACCCATAGCACTATACGTATACAGCAGGTTATCATTGCCATCAAAAAACCGTAGTTCATAATCCATCGTCCCGGTTCCCGTGCCGGTCAGTATGATTTTGTAATCGTCGTTATCATCCATACAGGCCATCTTGATGTCGTTGTCCGCGCCGATGATATCCATCCGGCCAAAGGCGCTACGCGAGAAGTACGTTCCGTTCGCTAGGGAATATTCCAGCGCCTCATCGCCACGCTGAATCTTCACGTCTACCGGGCAGGCAACGCGGATGACTTGGTAGTTGCCTGGGGTAGGTATGGAAGAGGGGAGATTGGTGGTTTCATCTTTGAGGATACTGACAATCCAGTCCAGGCTGTCCCCCTCCACAGTGCCTCCATGTTTTGTTTCAAAAAAGTGCCAACGCTTTCCTTTATCTAACAGGGGGACTAATCCGCATATTGATGCTGAAAGGTATGGAACAGTACCGTCGCCTTTCCCGGTGTATTCTAAATCCTCTTCATAAATTAGTTGACGAATTGGCGAAAAAATTCCATGGCGATTAAAAGTAACCGCAGCGATTGTTTTCTGTCCCGTGCCAATGGAAAAATATGCATTCGGATAATCCAACAGCGTGTTGTAGTCATTTAGATCACAATAATCCAACAGTTTGCCACCGCTTTTTCCATGAATGCCTTCGTGAAACAACTTGGCGGTATCTACGTTCGCGGCGGGATACAGCTCTTTTAGCTTATTAATGTAGTCTGAATACTGCATTTCATGATCCCCAATGTTGGCAAAATTCATTTCCTGCATAGGCTGCTCTTCAAAGTAATTTTCGGTTGGCGCCAGTTCCGCCACTGAACAAAAGCCCGTTTTTACATCGCGATCCAAGAGGGAGGCGACAATATCAAAAATAAAATCAAAGATGTCGGAGCCACTTTTAAACGCGGCCTGAAGAACGTCGTGCAATGTAAGTGAAAGCAGCTTTGGTGCGCCTTCGTAGGGAGTGCCCGCAGTGATTATCTTATTTACCTTGCCACCGCCATATTGGGCGTAGTATTTAGAGGCCACCAGACCTCCCATGCTATGACCTATCAAATCCACACGACCCACAGACAGGCTGTTAATAAATTCAGCTAACTTATCTGCGGATTCCGCGATATCCTTACGCCAGTCGTAGGAAAAGACATACACTTTTCTTATGACCGTTCCTTTGGCCTTGTCTGTAAATTCCTCACATAGTCTATCCACAATCTCTTTATAGGAATCTGCTGTGCCATATTCTCTCTCCGTCTCACCCATTCTTCCGAAGCTACTTAACAGATTTTGCGGTTCTGGCGGACGCACAGACAAGGAACCAGACAACGCTTTATTAAGCCCTGGTATAACAGATGTGAGGACTTCTGTGATCTTTTTCGCAAACTCTCCTACCACCCAAGTACCTTCTTTAAATATTGTTGCAAGACTAGTATCTTTTATATAATGTTCTGGAAGATCATTTTCCAGAAAATCAAAAATTTCCAACACAAATGAACCGGGTAGCCATTCGCTTGTAGTGTTATCAAACTTGGTGCTTCCCTCTTTAAATAGCCTGCTCCCCATAATGCCGGGGATTAGGATGATAGGATAGTTCTCGTTCCCTTTGGTAATATCGTCTACTACTTCACCGAAAGTGAATTCCAGCTTGTCACCGTCTGTCACATCATAGTAGCCTTTGTTTTGTAGATCGTCCATAAAGCGTCGGGCAAAGTCTAAATATTCTCCATCAAGATCATGAAAAAAGCCCAGGGTGTAAATGTTGTAGTTTGCCCAAAGGCTTTCGGCCAGAGTATAGACAGCGTTAGCATAATCATAGTAATCATAATCATCTACATCATATCGACCGATTTCAAGCCGCTCTCCTTCACTAGGCAAGCCATCGGAGAGGAGGACGATGTTTTTAATAACGTCCTGTGGCAGATTGCCTAGCTTGAACTGTTGTTCAGATAGTTGCAAACCAGCATGCGTGTTTGTCATGCGATGAGCCGATATCTTGTCAATTGCCTCGTTAATGGCGACCTTATCTTCGCTGAATGCAATGTTTACAACGGCACCATCGCTGTAGGAACACAACGCGATATAGTTCTTTCCTCGGGAAGCAAACATCTGTGTGATAAAGTTCTTTGCTGCGGCTTTCATCTGCTCCATCGGAGTTCCACTCATACTGCCTGATACGTCCAGACACAGGACAGTGTAGCGCACGGTAGTGGCGGTTGTCGGCGCTGCCAGCGTTGGCCCGGTTACCAGGGCACAGCACAGCGACAGCGTCATGACCAAAGCCATGACAGCCGCCAAGATGGGTTTTCCGAATACTTGCCTGAAGAATTTTTTCATTTTGTTTTCCTCCCCGATCTTGTGTTTCGTTTTGTTGTTTATGCCATCGTTTTTTCATCCTTGAGCGCCCTATAATAATTAGCCATCGTAGCGGAACGGTAAGGCATCAGCCAAATAGCAAGCAAGCCTAATGTAAAAGGCATCAACCACATCCAGCCAAAGAACGAAAGCTGGAGTACAAACATCTCCCCGATATGACCATTTGTCAGGCGTTTGCTTTCCGCAATGGCTTCACGGGCGGTCATGGTGGGGTTTTCCGCCAATATGTACAGCGACAGGGAGTAGGAAATCCCTTTGATAATCCCAGGCACAAACAGCAACAGCGCCCAGCACATCGTGAAAAATCCCTGGACAATAAAAAGCCAAAGTGCTTTGCCGAACAATTTGAGCCCTTTGAAAACGTCGCTAGGCTCGGGCGTGACGCCGTCGATGAGGTTCAGGTAAATCATTGCGAAAGAAATCATAAACGATGGCATCAGGAGCACACCAGCGCCGAGAAGCAGAGAGGCCGGGCCAAGGATTACACCCATAAGCAGCGTACACACGAACAACGCGCCAATTTTCCCTTGGATTTGTTGCTTCGCCAGCACCTTGATACCCACGCGATCGGAAGGAGCCAGCACGGGAGCGTAAGGGAAAACCAGCGCGGGGGTGCGGGTTAGTGTTGGCGGCGCGCTATTGGTTGGAGGCTCTGGGGTTGGTTTGTTCTGTGGCGGCTGCCATGAGTTATCCTGTTGTGGCGGAACATACTGCGCCGGTTGGGGCGAGGCGGGCGCGCCCGGCTCCGC
>WRGU01000051.1 GCA_009787015.1 Candidatus Saccharimonadota bacterium
GCACCACAACCTCCCATAGCCCGGGAATAGTAGACGTCAGGATCAGTGACGGCACTAATACCCAAACCCTAACATCCGCCTATGAATACGTGGACAATAACAATTCTTCATCAACTTCTCACTTGCTAAAAATAAATGTCTATGATTCAACTAATCTTAATACTATCATAAGCACATGTGAAAGTATTAAGGAAGATCAGTTGCAGAATCATACATACACAGAAGAAAGTTACAACGCCCTCATGGAAGCCTGCGAATCCGGGCAGAATACGTTAGATTGTTTAGCAAGAGCTGAGCAGAGCCACACGGACGCGTCCGAGTGCAACGATCCGGATGAGGACAAGGACGATATCGAGGACGCCATCGAGAAATTGGAAGTAGATCCCGATCCAGATCCCGATCCAGATCCCGATCCCGATCCGGATTGCACTGCAAACCCCAATGCTGATGGCTGTGTTGCTCCCGAAACACCATGCCTCCTTAATCCCAATGCCCAAGGCTGTCCCATCACTCCCACTCCCACCATCATCGGTAAACCCACTCCACCCAACACCGGTACGTGGTCCATTAAGTTGTTTAATACAACTTACCAGTTGCCGATCCTCCCATTTCTAACTCTTTCCTTCGCTACGACGCTCGCCATTGCTCTAACTATCTACCTCACACGCAAACGCATTATGGAAAAGGGTATAGGTGGAGTAAGAATAAAGAACCCATGGACAAAGGATAGTTATGAACGGGTCTATGAAGGTAAGTTGGTAAAGAAGCATGAAAGTGATCCATTAACCGAAATCATCGACGTAAGCCAGATAGTCAGAAAGTACCGCATCAAGTTCGTATTATGGCACAGTGTACCCGTAATCGCGATTGTAATCGCATTCTTCACACTACTACTCACCACCGCCCCAACCATGGCGAATAGTGAGTACGCGAGCATTGGTTTAACCACCACCAACGATACAACTGTCACTATTGTAAATATCGACAAAGCCACGGCGGGAAATACTGTTAATAAACTTTCCAATATCGAGTCCATCGAAACCAGCATCCACAGCGGCGGAACACTCGATCCGAGAGGGGGAATATTTGCGCGATATGTTCCGCAGCCAATGGGAGAGCAAGTATTGGGAGATTTCACACCATTACTCAACAACCTAACTCTTACTGCCGCACAAACACCGCAACCTAGTGTGCAACTCACTTCCACTAACCAACTCCTGATCCCGTCCACGTTTAGCGGAGGAAATTTGAATGGCAATAACACATTTAGTCACAGCGTAAACATTGACCTAAACAACGTCCAGACTATCGCCAAGGGGGTGTATAACATCAATTTGGTTTATGTGGTGACGGTGAGGGATGTGGTGGGATCGCTCAGAGCGGATTATACAGATATAGATATAATTGTGTAATACCCCCCATAAGACTGTCTTGTGGGGTGGTTGGTTTATTGCAACAGTGAATCAAAGTGATCGAATTGGCGTTGGTCGTTGCCGCCAGCAAATTCAATTTCTCTTTGCACGGCGTTATTGCCGATTTTGCGGGCGAAACGGGAGTAGACGTAGCCCTCGGGTTCGTTGTCCACGATAAACTGTTTAACCGCCCAACCGCTGTCGCGTAACATCTCGTCGGCTGTACGGGGTTGGCATAGGGAACCACCGGAACCGCCGATAGCCTCGCTTCGCAAAATCGCACCTCTTTTGGCGACACGGTTGATTTCGTCGATCATGCGGCGCAAGGTTTTTTCCTCGCAATGATAAAAAATCGAATAACAGGCAAAAATTAAATCGACGCTCTCGTCCGGTACGCTGGCGATAGTTTTTGTGAGTTGTAATATATTGTGTTGGGGTAGGACGATGTCGTTATCTTGATCATACGCAATGTCGACCCCAATAAACGAGGTTTTATTGTTCCGTTGTATGGATTCCCAAACAGCCCGATGAATTGCGCATCCAGCGCCTGATCCAAAATCCAAAACCACGTCCGCCGCCGAAATTTCGTCTAAAATGCCGTGGTTGCCGGCTTCTTGATACATGTACATGGCGTTGTTATACGACCAGTGTGATTCGTTGATTCTCTCTCTGGCGGCGTTATCAAACAGGGGTCTTCTACAATTCCAACCCCGTTCCTCGGTATAATTCATGGTTTGAGCGTTATCTTTGCCATACGGTACTTCAATAATAAATTTACCGCCGCCTTGCGGTATTTTAGCGAATGGGTAAATTTGCTTACCACTGGAACTGAAAATCTCTCGCATCTCATTATTATAGCACAAGTTTGTTATTTATGCAACTTATTTTGCTAATGAATCGAAATAATCGAAATCGGTGCGGTCATCCCAATCGTCGCGTTCGGCGTGAGGTATTATCGCCGCGCCGCCAATTTTGCGGGCGAAACGGGCGGTTTTTTCTTTGGGAGAGTTTCTAACCCGCAGGCGTTTAACCGCCCAGCCGTTGTCGATTAGTATCTGATCAGGCACATTATGTGCGCATCGTGGTATTTCGCCGATCTCGCTCCTTAAAATCGCACCTTTTTTGGCGATGCGACTGATTTCCCGGATTTCTCTTTCTAAATCTTCTTTTCGACAGTGGTAAAAAATCGAATAACAGGCGAAAATCAGATCAACGCTCTCGTCGGGAATTCGTGCGACATTGTTCGTTAATTGCAGGATATTGGGTTGCGGGAGGATAATTTCGTTATCTTTGTCATACGCAATGTCGACACCAATGAACGAGGTTTGATGATTTGCCATTATCGATCGCCAAAGGGCGCGGTGTATGGCGCGGCCGCTGCCCGAACCGTAATCGAGCAACACATTCGCCGTCGCCAATTCGTTTTCGACCGTATGGAGACCGCGACCATTATGCATGTACATGTTGGCGGTGTAACCGACAGGGGGATTTCCGTCATCATCACCCAAATCCCGCGTGCAATTCCAGTTTTGTTCAGTGGTGTAGCGCATCATATCATCGTTGCCGACGCCATAAGGGACTTCCTTGACCACGTCCATGCTATCACCATCAGAGTCAAACCAGTAGAAATTGTAAGCCGTGCTGCCATCTGCGTTAAAAATCTGTCTCATCTTACCATTGTAGCACATATTGTTAAAAAAGTCAAGATATTGTCAAAAATATCCTGATCTGTTACAATGTCTGGGTTAATTATAATTTCACGCGGGCGTTGGCGATAGATTCGTCGCGCGAAAACGCGTGTGAAAGGAATCACAAATGAAAGCAGTTATTTTAAGCGGCAACAAACAATACACCGTAGCGGAAGGCGATCAAGTTTTGATTGATCGTATCGATGGTGATAAAAAGGAATTGACCTTTGATCCGTTGATGATCATCGATGGTGCGAAGACGAAAGTCGGAACTCCGACCGTCAAAGACGTAAAAGTCACCGCCAAAATCGTCGAAGAATTGGTCAAGGGCGAAAAAGTCCGCGCAATCCGTTTCGAGGCAAAAAAACGCGTCAACAAAGTCAGCGGTCAGCGCCATCAATATACGAAGATCGAAATCACATCGATTAAATAATCGTGGTCGTTTATACTCGTCTGTCATCCCGAGCGGAGTCGAGGAATCTTGTTGCGATGTGATGCCACCGGCATTTCTCACGCTCGAAATGATAGTCATGGGGTACTTAACCAAAAACAAATTGTGTGTTAAAATAGTTTTATCATGAGTGAGGGAAAATCCGCGACTATCATCGCAATTACAAATCAGAAAGGCGGCGTCGGCAAAACGACCACCGCGGTAAATTTAGCATTTTATTTGGCGAAAGCCGGTGCAAACGTGTTGATCGTCGATTTCGATCCACAGGGCAACGCCACGAGCGGTTTGGGGATTGACAAGGGCGACCTTAAATCGAGCGAAAACGCCAAAGGCAAGCCGACGATTTTGGCGGCGGTTTCCGGTGAAACTCCGATTAAAAAAATTATTCAACCGACCAAGTTTAAGAATCTATCCATCGCACCGACCAATCCGCAATTAGCGGATGCCGAATCGGGTTTGGCGGGGCAAAAACGTCGCTTTCAACGTTTATCTGATGCGCTTGATCCGGTAAAGTCCAGTTATGATTTCATTTTGATCGATTCGCCGCCGTCGCTGTCGATTTTGACGGTCAATGCGCTGGTGGCGGCGCAACACGTTTTGTTGCCTGTCCAGGCGGAATTTTTCGCGCTGGAGGGACTCGGGCAGTTGCTCGAAACTATGAAATTGGTGCGAAAAGGTCTAAATCCGACATTGTCGCTCATGGGGGTTTTGGTGACGATGATGGATTCGCGCACCGCGTTGGCGCAACAGGTCTATATTGAAATCAAAAAACATTTCCCGGGCAAAGTTTTTGAAACCACGATCCCGCGCAACGTGCGTTTGGCGGAAGCGCCGTCGCACGGTTTGCCGATTGGCGCATATGATCGCTTTAGCAAGGGTGCGCGCGCCTATAAAGCCGTTGCCGCCGAAACCGTTGAACGCGTCGGTTGGACGTCGGGTGAAGAATCATAGCTCATAACGTAAACTATTGCAAGCACGAGCGAAATACCGTATAATGTTCTCATGGTTAAGAGAGGTTTAGGAAAAAGTTTTGATGCGTTGATCCCGACGGATCTGGTTGATGAGAGTTTCGACCCGACGGCTGCCGTCGATGAAAAAGTTTCCGATTTAAGAGTGATTCGGGTTTCGGATATTTCGCCGAATCCTGATCAACCGCGGCGTCATTTCGACGAGGAAGAAATGGCGACGCTGGCGGATTCGATTCGTGAACACGGTATTTTGCAACCAATCGTGGTTGTGCCAAAGAGCGAGGGTAAATTCGAAATCGTGGCGGGCGAACGACGTTGGCGTGCTGCAAAAATGGCGGACTTAACGAAAATTCCGGCGATTGTTCGCACATTATCGGCGCAACATAAATTGGAACTGTCAATCATCGAGAACGTGCAACGCACTGATCTTAATCCGCTCGAAACCGCGACCGGGTATGTCAAATTAAAAACCCAATTTAATTTATCAGATGCGGAAATTTCGGCACGCGTTGGACGCGCCGTCAGCACCATCACTAACCAGATGCGCTTGCTGTCCTTGCCGGATTTTGTGAAAACGGCATTGGTTGAGGGAAAAATTACCGAAGGTCACGCACGGCAGTTTTTGACGCTGGCATCGTTGGGCGGTGGTAAACAATTGCAACAGGAAATGCTCGATTTGATCATCAAGGAACATTGGACGGTGCGCAACGCCGAACAATTCGTGATTGGATTCCGAAATAACGGGGGGGTGTTCGGCGACGACAAAGCGAAATCCGCACGTTCTGCGACCAAATCCGAAAATGATTTTACCCGCAGTTTGGCGAAAAAATTACAATTCAAACCGAATCAAATTATCCAAGAAACCACAGCACACGGTGGAAAAATCATCATCAAATTCACGAGTGACGAAGAATTAGAAAAAATCCGCGCAATGATTCTCTAATTATTTAAAAACAGTAGACTTTTTTGCGTAAAAAAGGTAAAATGTTTATGTGAATCCTAGTCAAGACCCAAATCGAAAACCGGTTGCGTCGCCAACGCCGCCAATACCGTCATTACCGCCGGTTAATAATTTTCCAATGCAACCGCTGACGAAATCGGCGGTCGAAAAACCGAATCCGAAACCAAAGGCTAGCCGCTCGCCGTGGCTGCGCGACATCGTCGGTTTGGCAATTTTCGTCGTTGTTGTGGCGGTTGGTGCGTTTGTGATCAACACCTTTATCTTTCGTAGTTTCAACGTCGTCGGTCCGAGTATGGAACCAACTCTCGACGGTGGTTATGGCGATTTGCCAAATGACCGTCTGATCATCAATTTGCTACCGGAAACCTGGGCGCATCTCCAGGGTAAGGATTGGGTGCCAAATCGCGGCGATATTATCGTCTTTCGCAATCCGCGTTGGAGCGCAAACTCTGGTCAGGACGATGAGTATGTCGTCAAACGCGTGGTCGCTTTCCCGGGCGAACGCGTTGTAGTATCGGATTGCAAGTTAAAAATCTATAACAAAGAACATCCCGAAGGATTCGATCCTTACACAAAATTCGCGAATCTGGCGGAGAATGACAAAGAAGTCAACAAATGCGTCGACGGCGAGGGCACGGACGGTACAGTGACGGACGGGAACATCTTTGTGGTTGGTGATCATCGCGACGGTAATCATTCGATGGATTCGCGCAATGGCAACGGGCGATCGACGTTGGGGCTTGTACCGCTCAAAAACATCGTTGGTAAAGTGACTTTGCGAATTTGGCCATTGGATCGGTTAAAGGCTTTCTAACCTGAAATTTTATAACTAAAAAACGCCCCGCATGAGGGCGTTTTCAAATTCTAATCGAATTATTTAGTTTTCACAGTAGTCTTTTTTGCCAATTTTTCCTTGTGCTCTTTCGCAGCCTTCATCTTGGCGGCGAAGCGATCGACGCGACCCTCGGTGTCGATAATCTTTTCCTCACCAGTGAAGAACGGGTGCGACGCACTCGAAATGTGGATTTTAACAACTGGATATTTGTTACCGTCTTCCCAAACGATGGTTTCGTTGCTGGCGACGGTCGATTTCGTCAAGAAAGAGAATTTGGCAGCTTCGTCCAAAAACACAACTAAACGATAATCTGTGGGATGTAAACTTTTATTCATATCCGAACTAGTGTACACGAATAAGTGGTAAAAGTCAAACGTTATTCAATACTGATCGAACAAACTTTTGCTGGACCGCTGGTGACGACCTTGCAATTCTTTAATACATTTTCGAGTTTGTCGGTCAGTTTACTGATGTCCTCGGCTTTTTTCTGTAATTCGACTTTTTCGGTGGTCAGAGTTTCGTTTTTCTTAGTTAATTCCTCAATCTGCTTCTTCTGATCCTCGATAGTTTTCGTATTCTCATCATCTTTTTTGGTCAGGGTAGCGATTTTACTCTGCAACGTATCGTATTGGCTGCTGTCCTTGTCAACAGAATAGTCGTTATCTTTCTGTTTGCCCTCTAATTCCCTGATTTTTGCCTCGGCTTTTCCGAGTTTGTCCAGGGTATCGTTATTCTGTTGGAAAAAATACACCGTTCCGCCACCGCCCGCCAGTGTCAGGATAAAGAACAATAATGTCAAAATCGATATCGAAAAATGACGCGTTTTAACAGGTTGCGGAGCGGGTGCGGGTGCGCTGCTCGCCTGGTTCATCAAGTTATCAAATTGACTAACGCTGGGCGGGGGTGGAGAAGTTTCAATGTTCGGCATGCCGGCATCGACGGGTATAGTATCGACGGGATTTTCCGGAATATCCTGAATCGGCGCAACGGTCATTGGTGCGCCCGTTGGTGCAAAATTCTCAAACGTCACCGGTTGCGCGGTGAAATTATCGGCATTAGCATCGCCTTGGCTCATGACCGGCGGTAACGGATTTGTTGGTTGAAACGGATTATTATTCATTTATACCCACCTTTTTAATATTTATGCTTATAATTTTAACAGAAAGTTTCGAGTGGCGCAAGCCTATTGACCTAAATCAAATTTTGCGGTAAAATGGTGGGGTAATAAACTTAATGATACAACTTTTCGCGGACTCCTGAACAATTAATCGGCGAAAAGTGAGGCGAAAGGAGTAAAAATGCCTGAATTAGATATCAAAAAATTGTTCGAGGTTGGCGCGCATTTTGGTCACAAAACGTCGCGTTGGAATCCGAAAATGGCGGGGTTCATTCACAGTAAGCGTGATGACAGCCACATTATTAACCTGGAAAAAACTGTGGAGCAGTTGGACAGGGTGCTGCCGTTCGTTACAGACGTTGTTGCTAGAGGTCGCCAGTTCCTGTTCGTCGGCACGAAAAAACAAGCCCGTGAAATCGTCAAAAACGCCGCCGAATCGGTGTCGCAACCATATGTTGCGGAACGTTGGTTGGGCGGAATGCTGACCAATGTCACGACGATAACTTCGCAAATCAAGAAGTTGAAGTTGCTCGAAAAGCGCATGGCGAGCGGCGAACTCGCAAACCGCTATAACAAATTAGAGGTTCAGCGCTATCAGGAAGAAATCGATGCTCTGAACGTCAAATATGGCGGCGTAAAAGATTTGAAAGGTCGCCCAGGCGCGTTGTTTGTGTTGGATGCGGTTGCGGATCAGAACGCGGTTAAAGAAGCTGTTAAATTAGGTATCCCAGTAGTCGCGATTTGCGATACTAACGCCGATCCGACCGGTATCGAATATGTGATTCCGGCAAATGATGACGCTATCGCGTCGCTGCAATTAATCACGGATTACATCGTCGACGCGGTAAAAGCCGGCGAAAATGTGTCCGCGAAAAAAGAGCAGGACAAGCCAGAAGCCAAACCCACCGACATGGCGGGCGACAAAACCGAATCGGATAAATAATAAATAGGAGGGGGAAGATGGACGAAATCTACATACGCCGCAGTTACCACGACGGATTTAGTAGTCTGGCGGTTGAGGACGACAAAATCAAAGCGATTTTGAAAGCCGGTATGAACGCGCCGAGCGCACGCAATACGCAACCTTGGGAATTTGTGGTCGTGAAAGATCGCGCAATGTTGGAAAAGTTAGCAAATTCGAAAAGTTCCGGCGGGGCGGGCGCATGCAAAACTGCCGCGTTTGCGGTGATAATTTGCGCCGACGATCGTATGTTGAACAGCATCAACACCGGTTTGGCGGCGGAAAACATGATGCTCGCGGCGGAAAACCTGGATGTCCAGAGTTTAACTATCGATATTTGGGAAACCACCGAGGCGCAGATCAATATCAAGCAGTGGTTGAATATTCCCGAAAACTTAACGGCGTACGTGATGATCGCGTTCGGTTATGCGGACGAAAAAATCGCGCCGAACGATCGCTTTATTGAGGAAAAAATCCATTGGGAGAAATTCTAATGAGTATCAAACAATCAATCGTTCCGGATAATTATAATGCCGCACCTGGTTTCTATTCGCCAGCAATCAAAGTCGACCTCGGCAACGCCGAAATGATTTTCGTCACTGGTCAGCAGATCAACACGAACGAAAACGGCGAAGTCGCCACCACCGACATCGCGGAACAAACCGAGTATGTGTTCGAACAGTTACAGAAAACCCTACACGCCGCCGGTTCGAGTCTGGACGACGTCGTGAAAGCGCAAATTTTCTTGACCGACATTAATGATTTTCCGGTTGTATCCGAAATCCGCAAAAAATATTTTGCGAAAAGCAAACCCGCGAGCACGTTAGTCGAAGTCAATGCGATGGTGCATAAAGGTGCGAAAATCGAAATCGAAGTCATCGCAGTGAGGGAGAAATAAGACCATTTATAATAAGAAAGGAGCAAAAAATGGCAGTATCACTAGAAGAAGTTAAAAAATTAAAGGAGTTGACCGGTGTGGGGTTGACCGACGCGAAAAAGGCGCTCGAAGAAGCGAACGGCGATTTCGATAAAGCGCTCGATGCGATGCGCAAGAAAGGCATGACGAAGGCCGAAAAACGTGGCGAACGCGAAGCCCGCGAGGGTGTGATCGAATCGTACGTTCACAGCGGCCGGATTGGCGTGTTGGTCGAACTAAATTGCGAAACCGATTTCGTGGCGCGCACCGACGATTTCAAAGCGTTGGCGCACGATTTGGCGCTGCAAGTCGCCGCGATGTCGCCAAAATGGATTGCGGACGCGGACATTCCGGAATCCGAAATCGCGCGCAAGAAAGAAGAATTATTGGCGGCGGCAAAAACCGACGCGAAAAACGCCAGTAAACCCGCCGACGTGTTGGAAAAAATCATCGATGGACAGATGAAAAAATACTTCGACGAATTAGTTTTGATGAACCAGGTTTTTTGGAAAGACGGCGAAACTAAAGTCGGCGACCTCGTCAAAACCGTTGCCTCAAAACTCGGCGAAAACGTCGTCGTGCGCCAATTCAAGCGCATCGAACTCGGTGTGAGCGAATAGTTAGCGATGCGAACCGCTCTGGAACGACGAACCCTTTAAATCCCTCTACGTCTGGGGTGAGGCGGACAGAGCGGTGAGAAGGAGCGATTTTTGGTGCAAAGTATGCTATAATTTCTATATAAACTAAGGAGGAATTCATGGATACAGCGGTTTACGAACAAAAATTTGCGGCGGCGATCGCGCATTTTGAGCAGGAAGTCAAAAAAATCCGCACTGGGCGGGCGCATCCGGACATGTTGGATGGCGTTATGGTCGAGGTTTATGGCACAAAGATGCCCTTGAACCAGGTCGCCAGCGTCAGTGCCCCCGAACCACAACAGATTTTAGTAACACCGTTCGATGTGCATAACGTGGCGGCGATTGCCGCGGCGATTCGCAACGATATCACGTTAGGTTTTAATCCATCCGACGACGGTCGCAACGTGCGCGTGCCTATTCCGGCGCTGACCGAGGAACGCCGCCGCGACATCGTACGTAATTTATCGGCGAAAGTCGAAGACGCCAAAGTCGCCTTGCGCAACATCCGCGAGGACGCTCGCAAAGTCGCTAAAGTCGCCAAAGAAGCCAAAACCATCAGCGAAGACGATCAAAAACGCATCGAAAAAGGCATCGACGACGACGTCGCCAAAAACAACGCTAAAATCGACGATCTCGCGAAAGCCAAAGAAGCTGAAATCATGAAAGTTTAAGAAAGGAGAAAAAAATGGGAATAGAAGGAATGAACAACAATCCACCCCAGCCCGCGGAACCCGAGGCAAATGTGGGGCATGAACCGACAGTCGAAGAATTACAAGCTGTTGTTGCGAAAGTCGGAGAACTAATAAGCAAGTTAGAATCATGTTCACGCCTCGGTTATTTTCCAGATAGGGCTAGAAAGCCTATGGAGAAGTTTTTGAAAATACAGGAAATACTGTCGTCGGATGATGACGATTCCTCTCTAAACCTTAGTTAGAATACATATTGACAAGTCGTCCAATCTGTGATACACTGTTCTCGTGATCGTATAAGGTCATGGGATTGTTAGGTGTTGGGTTTTGTCATTCTCGGGCTTGTCCCGGGAATCCATGGCACTTGTCATCCTGAACTTGTTTCAGGATCTGTAAAATAGATTCCGCAACAAGTGCGGAATGACATTTAAACAATTTGCACTCCTATCCCGAACGTGATAAAATAGAAAGATAATGAGTTTCGATTTTACTAAAACAGCGTTGTTGTTGGGGCTATTGTTGCCGCGGCTGTGTTTAGAATAGATCGAAGCCTGAGTGTAAAACTCCCCACACAGCCGAAAATGAGGCTTCGATCCGTCGGAGCCAATTTTAATTTAATAAGGAGTTACAAAATGAGTTTTAGTTCGGAAATGATAATGTGCGGGGAGCGGGTCACGATAACAGGAGAAAATGAAGCGGAATTTAACAGAGAAAAGAGACGGAAATGCGGCGAATGCGCAGCGCGAAATTCCTGTAAACGTTGTGTGATCATGGATGGCGCGGTGAGTTGTTCTAAACCGAACAGGGGTCAGGTAAAATCAGACGAAGAAGAATGGCGTCGGTGGCGCGGGATCGAAGATGACGAAATGTCCGCCTAAAACTGGATTGCGCTAATGATCGAATCTATGCTAAAATATTTCCATCATTAGTAAAAAGAGAGGAAACATATGAATTTAGAATGGTGGCAGATTGTCCTGGGCGTGATTGTTGGGTTGATTGCGTTGATGGTTTTGGTGATAATTCACGAATTGGGGCACGCGTGGTTTGCGCGTCGGAACGGGGTTGAGGTCGAGGAATTCGCTATCGGTTTTCCGCCGCGGGCGAAGATTCTCGGCAAGTATAAGGGGACGTTGATTACGTTGAATTGGCTGTTGCCGCTCGGCGGATTTTGCAAGATGAAAGGCGAAACCGACGACGCTACCGAAAAAGGTTCGTACGGTGCGGCGAGTTTTTGGGCAAAAACCAAAATTTTGTTCGGCGGCGTGTTCATGAACCTGATCGCCGCGGCGGTGATTTTCACAATTTTGGCGTGGGTCGGCATGCCGAAAATCCTCGAGAACCAATTCACTATACAAAGCGACACGGCGACGGAATTGTCACCGGTGTTGGTCGCGACTGTGATCAAGGGAAGCCCGGCGGAAAAGGTATATAAGTCAGACATCCCGTGCCCAGAAGACTTACCATGCGGCGTCAGGTTGGACCCAAAATCAGCAACGAGCATAAAAGTTGATGATGAAATCCTTTCGATTAATGGCGAGAAAGTCGAAAGATCGAGCGACGTGCCGCGACTGACCAAAAAATATGCGGGGCATTGGGCGTTTATCGTTATAAAAACCAACGGCAAGAAAGAAAGCGTTGTCACAGAGTTGAACGCCAAAAATGAAGGCAAGGGTTACCTCGGCATCTCGACCAGCCAGAGCGAAAAATTCCGCGCCACGTGGTCGGCGCCGATTGTCGGTGTTGTTACGACCTTTCAATTCATTTGGGAAACGATTGCGGGAATCGGCGGCATGATCGGGAATTTGTTCGGCGGTTTGTGGGGACTAATCACCGGCGGTGGCGCGGACGCGCAACAGCAGATTTCCAGCGTCGGCGAACAGGTCGCGGGACCGGTCGGCATTCTCGGCGTGATTTTCCCGGCGATGGTGGCGGCGGGATTGACCGAACTTTTATTCTTGATTGGACTGATCTCGTTGACTTTGACGGTAATGAACATCTTGCCGATCCCAGGTTTGGACGGCGGACGATGGTATTTGACCGCAGGATTTAAGTTGTTTGGGAAAAAACTGACCAAGAAAAAAGAAGAAACCATCGTCGGTACAGGCATGTTGATTCTGTTTGGGTTGGTAATTCTGATAACGATCTCTGATATTTGGAAGTTATTCTGATGAAGAAAGTAGTTTCAACGAAAACAGGAAAGACGTCAGTCAAAAAGAAAGTCGTTTTAGCGGAGGTGATTGCTCCGATGGAAAAAGCGCCCATTGGGAAGAGGATTGCATCGATTGTCGGTTGGTTGCTGTGGATTGCGGCGGCGTTTCTGCTTTCCAATATTATAGTGGCGATAATGTTGTTAATATTGCAACACTATCAATTGCTTGATATTAAAAAACTCGACACTACCACGTCGTTTGCTGTTACCGCGGTGATGTATGTATTGATGTTAGTGATAGTATTGTGGTTGCCGTTGTGGTGGCTGGGACGGAAGAAAGTCATTGCGAGCGAAGCAGAACAACCCGAGAAAAAACCAATTGAACCCCAAAAAACCCGACGTGAAAAAATAAGATATATCCTGGACGCGGTGGGTTTGTCGCGTCGCCCGAAACTAACCGATATTAGTTATTTTTTCGCGGATCTGCCGGTATATTATCTCGTGAATATTGTGGCGTCGTCTGTCGCCACCTATATTTTGGGTTCGGAAATTATGAATCAGGAACAATCGCTCGGTTTTAGCAAAACCGGCAACGCGTGGTGGCAGTTGGTGATAATTTTCATCGCATTAGTTGTCATTGCGCCGCTGTTTGAGGAAATGATTATGCGTGGATTTTTGTTCAAAAAAATCCGAAAAAACGTACCGTTCATCGTCACGGCAGTTGTTGTTTCACTATTGTTCGCGCTGGCGCATGGTCAGGTTAATGCTGGCATCATGACTTTCACGCTGTCAATGTTTTGTTGTTGGATCCGCGAAAAAACCGGCGCGATTTGGGGCGGAATTTTCCTGCACGCAGTGAATAATTTTGTGGCGTTCGCGATATTGTTTTTGTCGAATCATTAGTATCTGGTAAAATAGTAGCATGAAAATTGCAATTGTTGGATTCGCGCGTGAGGGAAAGAGTAATCTGGAATATTTTGGGTGCAAGTTCCCAGAGGCGGATTTCACGATTTTTGACGAACGTTCCGAAATCGGCGATGTTCCGGTGGGCGTTGATACGGTATTGGGTGCGGACGCATTCGATAAAATTCAGGATTTTGATTTAGTTCTGCGTTCGGCGGGGGTTGCGCCGTATAAAATCGCGCAAAAAACCGGAATTTGGTCGTCCACGCGCGAATTTTTCGCCGAATGTCCGGCGCTGATCATCGGTGTGACCGGTACAAAGGGCAAGGGTACGACCTGCACGATGATTCGCGACATTTTGCGCGCCGACGGCAAAAACGCCTTTTTGGTCGGTAATATCGGCGTGCCGGCGCTCGATCAATTACCGAATATTAAAAAAGATGACATCGTGGTTTTTGAATTATCATCATTTCAATTATGGGATCTCGAACAGAGTCCGTCGGTTGCGGCGGTTTTACGAATTGAGGCGGATCATTTGGATGTACACGGTGATTTTGCGAATTATGTTGATGCGAAAGCCAACATCGCAAAGCATCAAAGCGCAAATGACAAAGTCGTTTATTATGAAAATAATGCCGAGAGCCGTCAGATTGCCGAACTGTCACCAGGTCGAAAAATCGCCTATCCGGGCAACATCGAATTTGACACGTCAGTGCTGCAGGTTCCGGGTATGCATTATGTCGAGGACGCCGAGGCCGCCATCGCGGCGGTTAGCGACATTATCGACGACACGGATTCGATCGCCAAGGGCTTGGGCGCATTTCGCGCGATGCCGCATCGGTTGGAATTAGTGCGCGAATTAAATGGTGTGAAATATTATGACGATAATTTTAGTGCCAGTTTTCCGTCGCTCGACGTTGCGGTGCGCGCGTTTCCGAATAACGATATAATTTTGATCGCGGGCGGCAAGGATCGGGGTCTAAATAATTATCGCGACATTGCGAATGCGATCAATAATTCGACCGTGAAGCAAATCTTTTTGATTGGGGAAACTGCGCCCAAAATCGCCGAAGATTTGTACATCGAACACAAAATTTGTTCAGAATTAGCAGAGGCGGTTATAAACGCGCATGCTATATCGCGATCAGGGGACATTGTTTTAATGAGCCCGGGTGCGCCGAGTTTTGATATGTTCGAATCATTCGAGGATCGCGGTAAAAAATTTCAAGAATTAGTTAGGAGTTTGAAATGAAATTCATTTTTCAAAATTATAATTTTGATTCCGAAATTGGACGCGCAGCATTTAATTACAGGTTCGAAAACGGACAAGATTTTACGGAAACCATTGATTTCAGAATTCCTGATGTGAAAAATTACGATGAAAAAGTGCTGGCGCGGGTGCTGCAACTCGCATTTGTTCTGATCGGTGTGTCATATTGGAAAACGTTCGGCGGTTCGGAGGTGAAATTGCCGTTTGCGCTCGATACTATGCAGGCATCATTTTTTAACGCCACGTATCAGGAGGGAATGGGACAGTATGCCTTTGAAAATAATTTAACGCGTGACGACCTAGCACACTTTGTCGCCACGGCGGACGATAATCGTGCCGCAATGAAATATGATGGTGCGGGAATTTTGGCGCTGCAATCCGGTGGAAAAGATTCTTTATTGGTGGCGTCGCTGCTGAAACGACAAAACGCGACCTTTACGCCATTTTTTGTGGCGAACAGCGATCACCACCCGGCAGTGCTCGATGAATTGGGTGAATTGGTGATTGCGAAACGCCACATTGATCGGGAAAAATTACAACAAGCATTAGACAACGGTGCGAAAAATGGTCACATTCCGGTGACATATATAACCGAATCTCTGGCGCTGATCCAAGCGATTTTGTTGAATAAAAAACGGATTTTGGTGTCGATCGGTCACGAGGGCGTTGAACCGCACACGTATGTCGGTGATCTGGCGATAAATCATCAGTGGTCGAAAACTTGGGAAGCGGAACAGTTGTTTTCGCGTTACGTTCACGATTACGTGTCGCCCGATATCGAAATTGGATCGCCGATTCGCGAATACAGCGAGCTCAAAATCGCGGAATTGTTCGCGAACTATGCTTGGGCGGAATTCGGTCATAAATTCAGTTCCTGTAACATCGAAAATTATCGTCAAAATACCGACAATTCCATTTTGAAATGGTGCGGGAATTGTCCAAAATGCGCCAATGCGTATCTCATATTCGCGCCATTTGTCGAACCGGTGGAATTAAAAAATCTGTTTGATGGTCAGGATTTGCTGATAGAAGAAAGCTTGCACGATTCGTTCAAGGGACTTCTCGGCGTCGACGATGTTATGAAACCGTTCGAATGTGTGGGCGAGGTCGACGAACTGCGTGCAGCATACCAGATGACCGAACAAAAAGGCGGTTACGGAAAATTGCCATTTGACGTACCGCAATCGAATTTCGATTACAATCAAACGTACGAACATAACGATATTTTAGCGGTAACAAAACATGAATAATGTGCCGGTTTTCGAAGTCTCCGACGCGGTGGCGATTTTTAATCAGATTTTGGAAACTGCCACGCCGGCGGTCGCGGTTGTGGGCGAAGTAGCGAATTTCAAAATCAACCAAAACAAGTGGGTATTTTTCGATATCAAAGATGCTGAATCGACACTAAATTGTTTCATGTCAGTATTTAATTTGCACGGCGTGATCGAGGACGGCATGCGCGTGGAAGTTTTGGCGCGTCCGCAAATCACGAAGTGGGGCAAGTTTTCCTTGACCATCCAAAACGTTAGGCCAGTTGGCGCAGGTTCGATCAAACGCGCGTTCGAATTATTGCGCGCAAAGTTGGACGCAGAAGGATTGTTCGCGATTGAGCGAAAACGCACATTGCCGGAACTGCCGGATCGTATCGGCGTGATTTCGTCAACTGACGCGGCAGGATATGCGGATTTTATCAAAATTTTGAACGAACGCATGTCGGGAATTTCGATCGAAGTAGCGCATGTTCAGGTCCAGGGCGATGCTGCGCCGGAACAAATTATCGCGGCATTAAAATATTTTAATGAACAAAAAAATCCGCCCGAGGTCATTGCGATTTTACGCGGCGGCGGATCGCGCGATGACCTAATGGCATTCGATGACGAACGTTTGGTCCGCGAAATCGCGGCGTCGCGCGTACCGATTATCACCGGCATCGGGCATGAGATCGACACGACTTTAACGGATTTGGCGGCGGATGTGCGGGCGGCAACACCAAGCAACGCAGTGCAAATTCTTGTGCCGGATCGCCGCGAAATTATTTCGACGCTTGATTTTCAATTATCGAATTTGATTAATGAATCGGAAACTAGGTTAAATGAAATCGAAACGCGAGTTGTGGATAATTGCTCGCGCATGCCGGAGCGCATCGATCATGCGCTTTCGGAAATTGAATATAAATTGAAATTCCTTAATGCGGCGTTACAACAATTAAACCCGCGAACGATTTTGCGGCGCGGTTATGCGATCGTGCGCGGTCAAAATGGAAAAGTTTTGCGCACCGCGGCGGTGGGTGAAACTTTGATAATCGAAAATTACGATTCCGAAATTACCGCGACTGTCGAAAAAATATCGCGGAAAACGTAAGGTTGTAATGTTCGCCCTAACAGTGTAAAATGTTTATATTATGATTAAGGAAAAAAGTTTGAAGGAATTACTGGCAGAATTTGACGAGATTGTGGCGTGGTTTGACGGCGATGATTTGGATATCGACGCCGCAATCGCGAAGTTCGAAGCCGGCAGTAAATTAGCGGATGAAATCAAGAAAAAACTCGCAGAATCGAAAAATAAAATCGAAATCGTCAAGAAAAAATTCAATGTTTCGGCGATGGATCGCGGTGAAGGTGACGAAAAGGTCGACGAATGACAATATTCGTTTGGGTGTTTTGCGTGATCGCCGGTCTAATTATCGTGGTCATGGGCATTGGAGTATTATGCGGCGGTGCGCCGTTTGTGCCGACGCGGCGCGAATGGATTGACGAGGCGCTGAAATTGGCGCAAGTCGGCAAAAATGACGTACTGGTCGATTTGGGATCAGGCAACGGCGAAGTTTTGCGCATGGCAATCAAACACGGCGCGAAACGGGCGGTCGGTTATGAAATCAACCCGCTTTTGGCGTGTTGGTCGCGCGTGCGTCTAAAAAAACTTGGCGAGAAAATCGAAATTAGGAGCAAGGATTTTTTTCGCACAAATCTGCCGAATGATACGACGGTGATTTACTTATTCCAAGTCGACAAAGTTCTCAAAAAAATTCCAGAGTTTTTATTGCAACAAAAAGCACATTTAAAGGCGGCAAAATTGCGCGTCATCGTGTTCGGTTTTAAGATCCCAGACAGGGAAGTAATTCGCGAATCAAACGGCATGCGACTGTACGAATTTTAACCAACACTAAATACGCGCGACTTGGTGATCGCTAAAACAGTATATCACACTTATGCTTTTCTGTCAAGTATTTCAGACATAACCAGCATAAATCAGTGAAATTTGCTATACTAGATGTATGAACGAAGCGAGGGGCGAGTTGTTGGGGGGTGAAACGGACTTTTTCGGTGTGGATTTTGCGCCTTCGTTGATTGCGGCGGCGCATGAATTGAAATCGCCGCTGGTACTACTAAGGCAGCTGACTTTCCAGATCGAGGACGACAAGGATTCTAAAACTGTGCGGCGCATGCGGTTGACGACTGAACGCGCCCTGCGTTTGGCGGATAATTTGACGAAGGCAGCGCGTTTGGATGACGCGATGTTTTCGTGCGAACCGATTCAATTATCCAACTTATGTGCGGCGGCAATCGAAGAAATGCAACCGCTCGCGGATGCTCTGGCGGTGAAAATTCGTTTTCGTCCGACGCGGATTTCACGTATCGCGATTGGTAATCGAGAGTTATTGCATGCACTGTTGGTGGGTTTGATTGATAACGCATTGCACTATGCGAACGGCAAATCGATCGAAGTCGCGACGCGTTTTTTCGACAACAAAATGGTCGTGTCAGTTTCGGACGCGGGGAATAATATTAGTTTGGATGAATTTCGTAAACTAAAAAATGCGATCGGTCGCACGAATTTACCGCTGTCATCGCGACCGTTATCGAGCGGTTTGGGACTAATGATCGCGACAAAATTCGCGGCGGCGATGAATGGGCAACTTTCCGTCAAACGCCGTGCAGCGGGCGGAATGACGTTTATGGCGTGTCTGCCGACGAGCCAACAATTAAGTCTATTGGAGCTATAGATGATCAAAATTTTGCTCGTAGAAGACGATAAATGGTTCGCGGAAAGTTTGGTTTTGATGTTAAAGAAAGATTTTGAGCTGCGGTTTTGTTCTGATCCGGAAGCGGTTTTCGGGGTTGTAGAAAGTTGGCAGCCGGATTTATTGTTGGCGGACATGATTTTGGGCGAGAAAAATTTGTTTGTGTTGTTAAACGAAATGCAAAGTTATGCCGACACGCGAAATATTAACGTGGTGATTTTGACATCGTCCGCCGATTCGATTAAATTGCGCGATGTGGCGCGATTTAATGTTAAAAAAATTTTGGATAAGTCGACGATTACGCCGGAAATTTTAAAAACAGTTTTGCATGATTGTGCTGCGTCATCGCGAGGCTTTAGCCGAAGCAATCTAAACTATGACGATAGGGAATATCAAAAATGAGTCAAAATTTACGCACGAAATGTGTTATTTTGCGCCGCACGAATTATGGCGAGGCAGATCGCATCCTGACGATTTTAACGTCCGATAGCGGGCAATTGTCCGTGATGGCGCGCGGCGTGCGGAAGGAAAAATCGCGCCTTGCGGGCGGGATTGAATTGTTTGCGATTTGCGATGTGTCGCTCGTTAGAAGCACGAACAATACGGGGGATATGTGGACATTAACAGGGGCGAAGCTGAATAAGTTTTTTGCTCAAATTATGCAAAATTATGATAAGTTACAGTTCGGTTACGAAGCAATCAAGCAAATCACGAAGGCTAGTCAGACGCTCAACGAACCGGAATTTTATGAATTATTGGTCGATGTTTTGACGGCGCTCGATGATCAAAAAATCGCGTTGAAAGTTATTGAAACGTGGTTTTATTTACAACTCGCGAAACTTTTGGGCAACGAACTAAATGTCCTAACTGACAATAACGGCATGAAGTTGGTCGAGGATGCGCGGTATAATTTTGACACAACCGAACAAGTTTTTATGTTTGATGCGAACGGTCGTTTCGATGCGCGCGCGATAAAATTGTTGCGCGTGATGCTGACGAATCCGCTCGGGGTGGTCGGAAAAATTGCGAATACGGATGATATTATCGACGATTGCTTACACCTCGCCAAGATTGCGGCGAAAATCTAGCGCCCTCGTCATTGCGAAAGTTTTAGCTCGAAGCAATCTAATATGTGTGGTAAAATATCCATATGAAGATTTTTTCGTGGAATGTGAATGGGTTGCGTGCGGTTATTAAAAAAGGCGAGTTTCAGAAATTCATTGATAATTATCAGCCGGATGTTTTATGTATTCAGGAAACTAAAATGCAGCCTGGGCAGGTCGCAGTGGATTTGCCGGAATATCGAGAATTTTGGAATTCTGCTGAACGTGCGGGATATGCAGGCACAGCAATCTTTGTGCGAAATGGTTTTTCGGATTTAGTTCCGCTTAACGCATTTTATAATTTTTCTGAAAAAATTGCCGAAACATATGAAGTGGAGGCGGATCAATTCGGTGATCCAAATGCTGAGGGGCGGATTTTAACGTTGGAATTTGATAAGTTTTTCCTGGTTAATGTTTATACACCGAACAGCAAGGACGATTTGGCGCGCCTCGAACTGCGATCCGAGCGTTGGGACGTAGCGTTTGCGGCGTATGTTTCCGGATTGCGCAACCAAAAACCAGTGATTTTTTGCGGCGATTTGAATGTGGCGCATACCGAAATCGACCTCGCGAATCCAAAACAAAAGGTCGGGCAGCATGGTTTCACGATCGAAGAACGCGCTGGTTTTCAAAACTTTCTCAACGCTGGTTTTATTGATACTTTTCGTGCGATTCACGGCGATATTCCGAACCAATACACTTGGTGGTCGTATTTGGCGAATGCCCGCGCACGGAATGTTGGTTGGCGGATCGATTATTTTTTGATTGATGAAAAGTTGCGCGGGAAATTAAAAGACGCCGCGATTTACCCTGATCAGATGGGGTCGGATCATTGTCCAATCTCGATTGAAATGGAGGATTTATAATTACTCGTTTTGAATTAACTGAAGTTGACGGATTCTAATGGATGCGATAGATTATTGGCGCAAGCAGGAATCGGACAAAGCATTATTCCCCGATATTTTATGGAGCAAGCCCGAGCGGCGCGATGCGGCGGGGCAGCTGGCGATTGTTGGCGGCAATGTTCACAGTTTCGCGGGCGTGGCGGCGGCATACAAAACGGCGCTCGCGGTCGGTGCGGGATCGGTGCGCGTGATTTTGCCGGATGTGTTAAAAAAGAAGATGAATACTGTCATTCTGAGCGAGCAACGCGAGTCGAAGAATCTATTCGGCAGTAAGGATTCCTCGACTATGCTCGGAATGACAGACGTGATTTTCGCACCATCGAACCCCAGCGGCGGGTTGGCGCGCGACGCTCTGGCAGAATTAAATGCGGCGGCGGAATGGGCGGACGCGGTGTTGTTCATCGGCGATTCGGGTCAGAATTCCGAAACGGCGGCGCTGCTCGAAATCTTCCTGAATCAAAATAAAGGAAGACCGATTATTGTCACGCGCGATGCGATCGACCTTATTAAAAATGTCGGCGAAAGTTTATTTAATCGCGCGCCAACGCATTTGATTGTGAGTCTCGGGCAGCTCCAAAAACTTTTCCAAAGCGTGTATTATCCGCGCGTCATCACGTTCAGTCAGGGCGTCAGGCAGATTGTCGAAACTTTGCATAAATTCACGATCACATATCCGGTTACGATAACATTATTTCATAACGAAAATTTATTTGCGGCGTACGACGGGCAAGTCATCACACAACCATTTCACCAACCCTTGCGCGTCTGGAGCGGGGAAATTGCCACTCGCGCCGCGGTTTGGCAGATGTGGAATCCCGCTAAACCAACCGAATCTATTGCCACGAGTTGGACCGAACTCTAACTCTGCTACAAAGACAGTCTTTGTAGCGGGCGGAGAAACTAGTTGGTTTTGTGGTAGAATGTTTGTATGAAAAAGATTGTTATTACAGGTGGACCGTGTACGGGGAAGACGACGCTGATTAACGCGCTAAAAGAAAAATTTCCGGATGCGTATTTTGTGGAGGAGCCGGCGGCGGCGGTGATTGCGCGCGAACTCGACCGCGCGAAAATCGACGCCAACTATGCGCCGATTGTGCCGTGGGCGGAGTACGAAAAATTCGTGCCGTTGGTGGTGGATGAATCGATCAAGATCGAATCAGAAATCCCGCGCGATGCGGAAGTCGCTTTTCTCGATCGCAGTTTGATCGATAATTTCGTTTATTTCGACATCAATAATTTTCATGAATTTGACGACATGGTTCGTGCCAAAATCGCGGACGCGCATTATGATTTCGCGCTGATTTGTGAACCGGTCGGCATGTTTGAGGCAACCGACATTCGCCGCGAAGATGCCGATCAAGCCGCAAAACTGCACCAACTCACGCGCGAAGTTTACGAAAAATCCGGACTCGAAATCATCACGATCCCATTCGTCACCGTCCCCGAACGGGTTGAGATAGTTGCGGAATTGTTGCGATAGTTGCAGTTGTGCTACAATATCTGCATGGATGAAATTTGGAGGGAGCAACTAGCAGGCAAGGATATGACGCTCGATGATGTGGAGCGGTCGATACGATATGCGAAAGATTTAACGCATGGGTTAAAGATGATTCGAAAATATCCGCCGGGAGTGACGGTTTTCGGTTCGGCGCGTTTGGCGCGGGATACAAAATATTACAAAATGGCGTATGATTTAGGCAAGAAGATGGCGGAGAACGAGCATCCGATCATCACTGGCGGCGGTCCGGGGATTATGGAGGCTGCCAACCGCGGCGCGTTTGAAAATGGCGGGAAATCAATCGGGTTAAATATTCATTTAGAAACGGAACAGGATTTGAATTTATACACCACCGATTCGATGGAATTTCATTATTTTTTCGCGCGAAAAGTTATGTTGACCTGTTCGTCGAAAGTTTACGTATTTTTCCCGGGAGGGTTCGGTACAATTGATGAATTCGCCGAAATTTTGGAGTTGGTTCATACTGGTAAAGTGCCGCGTTCGCCACTGTTTTTGGTCGGGTCGGATTTTTGGAAAGGTTTGGACGATTGGTTTTCCGGATCGATGAGCCGATTGCATTTGATCGAAACTGGTACGCCGGGCGAATTATCTGAAATCAGCGCCGCCGACGCCGGCATTGTCAAAAAAGCTCGCGATTTATATACAATCACCGACGACATCGACGAAATCGTGGCGATCACCAACCAACTCGAACCGAAAACCACCGACGACATCATTTCTGGTTCGGTCGAGCAAATGCTGTAAATGTGTTAAAATAGTAACGTGAAATCCGATTTAGAGAAGAGGCTAAAGGTGTTGGGAGAAGAAGTTGCGGTGGCGCGCGGCAAATTAGATTTGGACGCGAAAAAACGCGAAATCGCGGCGTTGGAATCGGAAATTGCGCGATCGGAAATTTGGAATAATCCGGATTACGCACAAAGTGTGGCGCGCAAATTGTCGGAATTAAAAAACCAAGTTGATCCGTGGACGGTTTTAACGGCGCAAGTTGCGGATCTGATTGAACTGCTGGGCATTTCGGACGACGATTTATTGAACGAATTCGATGGGCAAGTTTCAGCGTTAGAATCGGAATTCGCCAAATTACACCAACAATTATTATTCACGGGCGCATATGATGCCGGCAACGCGATTTTGCGATTATCGGCGGGTGTGGGCGGCGACGATGCGCAGGATTTCACCGAAATGTTAGAGCGCATGTATCTGCGCTGGGCGGAAAAATCGGGTTATAAAGCAACGATTATCGAGCGTTCCGCGGGCGAAACTGCGGGTGTAAAAACTTCGGTCATCGAAATTTCCGGCGCGTTCGCGTGCGGTAAATTACAATCCGAAAACGGCGTGCATCGATTGGTGCGTTTATCGCCATTTAACGCCGAGAGCCGCGAAACTTCATTCGCATTGGTCGAAGTTTTGCCAAAAATCGACGCACCCGACGCAGTAAAAATCGACCCGAAAGACCTGCGCATCGATATTTATCGTTCGGGCGGACACGGCGGACAATCTGTTAATACCACTGATTCAGCGGTGCGAATTACGCATTTGCCGACCGGTGTGGTGGTGGCAATTCAAAATGAACGTTCACAACTGCAAAATCGCGAAAAAGCCATGGAAATCTTGCGCGGCAAATTGGCGGCGTTACAGATGGAACAGCACGTCGAATCCGTCGGTGAACTGCGCGCCGGCGAATCAGCGGCATGGGGTGCGCAAATTCGCAATTACGTCCTGCACCCCTATAAATTGGTCAAAGATACACGCACAAAATACGAAGAAAAAGATGTCGACGCGGTGTTAAACGGGGCAATCGACGGTTTTTCGGGCGCATATTTAGAGTGGCGAGCAGAGTAAGGCTAGTGCGCGAACCGTTCTGGAACGACGAACCCTAAACCCCTTTACGTCCGGGGTGAGGCGGACAGAACGATGAGTATGAGCGGGATAAAACAGGGGTGATGACACAAAACGCTTGACTTTTTTATCAAAGTGTGCTACAATGGTAGGGTAGACCATGATACGGAGGGCTTCGGTTCGCCGTATTTTTGTTTTATAGAGGTTTAACAGAGGTGAGAATGCAAAAGTTTTTTAGAACTACGCGCCATTTGAGGTGGCAAATGTGGGTGGCGATGATAACGGCGTCAATTACAGCCGCTCTGGTCGCTTTATTAACCCTTAATGTTGTGCAAAGTACATCAGTGTTGGCGCAACCTATGACTAGCGATATCAAACTCGCCGAACCGGTCCAAATTTTCGGTGATCGCGAGATTTTCGATCCGAATTTAATTACTGAATTCATGCTTCCCAAACAAAAACAACAGAGTGAAGTTGCGGAACAAAACGCCTATGCCGCCACCACGACAAATATTGCGAAAAACACAACATTAAGCCCTGCGCCCAACATCGTCCAACCGCAACCGCAGTATGATCGATTAATTATTCCGAAAATCGGACTCAATGCGCAGTTAGTGTCGGTCGGATTAATGTCGAACGGCGCGATTGATGTCCACCCGACATTGCCGGCATGGTTTAATCAATCATCGCGCGCCGGATCAAATACCGGTCGGTTTCCGGCGACATTTATCGACGGACATCGGCAGGGAATTTTTAGCGCCTTGGGGCAACTGGCGGTCGGCGACACTATCACGGTGAGTTTTGCGGGTGGCGAAGAATATACTTATACTGTCGTGAAAACGGAAACTCGTTCGCTCGACGATCCGAATTTGATGCCCGATGCGCTTTCGATTTTTGGCAGTGCAACGCAAGGACTTAATTTGATGACCTGTGCTGGCAATTATCTTCCGGCGCGCAGTACGTATGATTTGCGGTTGGTTATTTACGCGGTGAGGTAGAGACTTCATCTACTTGTCATGCCGGACTTGATCCGGCATCCATTCGATATTCCCAAGATTTTCAAAAAAAAGCTTGCGTTTATTTTTTCTTTTTGTTAAAATGTTCGTATTGCGAGAAAATAAAAGTTAAAAGTGGTGCGATTTTGCATTATTAATAGAGGAAGGCTAAGAAAACAAATGGTTGGGGATCGACATAATCCACAGTATCATCGGGTGCTAAGTTCGGCGCCGCGAGTTGCTCATGTGGCCGTTCCGGCGAAACATGTTGTGCATCATGTTGCACCAGTTCAACAAACCGTTGTCAATAATACAACGATAAGCAAGGTCCAGGCTCAACCCGCGGTACAGCAAGTTGCAGTTCAAAGTCAACCGCAACAAGTACAACAAGTACAACAAGCACAACCGATGCAACCGCAAAATCCACCGGTCGCGCCGAAGTTTCATCCAGTTATCGAAGAAAGATCGCCGATCATACATATGGAGGATTTATTTAATATTCCGTCCAAACCGGCGCAAAAAGTCGCCGCACCGGTGCAAAACGCCGGACAAACGAAAGTTGTACAAGAAGCGATACATGCTGTACAAGTTGCGCAACCTGTACAACCTGTACAGGTCGCACAGTCTGTCGCTCAACCCGTCCAACCCATTCAATACACTCAACCCGTTCAACGTGTTCAGTATACCCAAGGGACCCAACCGCAACAACAAATAGTCCAGCAGCAAGCAGTTCAGCAGCAACAACAACCGCAACCGACCACCGCCATCGTGCAAGCTCAACCGCAGCTGCCACAGGTTCAAGAGCCGCAGCCGTCGACTATCTTGCCATACATTGATGCGCAAACCTATTCGCCATTTACCCCGATCAGCAAGGCGGTCGGCGGTGAAGTTAAAAAAGAAAGCGGTCATATTACAAAGTTTGCAAAGCACATCGCGGGCGGCGCCACGAAAACCGCCAAGCACGTGCATAAGTTAGCAAAACATCTGACGGGTAAGAAAAAATCCGCAGCGCAAACAGCGGTCCAGGCGGCGACGTCGCTCGCGTCGCAATTTACACCCGGCGTGTCGCCGAGCGCGTTTTTGTCGCCAGCATCGGGCGATGATTCGATTTTTCAATCCGTTGCGCCCGCACCGCGTGTCAATGTGACCGAACAAGTTTTGGCATCCGCGACATCGCAACAACCGACGGTTCGCGAAACCCCCAACATGCCGACCACGGTGGATAGTTATGGGGCGGTTGCTATTGCTGACGATGGTTTTCTCGGCAAACTAAGTCGTTTGAGCAACACAAAGATCACTTTTTCGATTAATATTAAGAAGAAGCAGGTTTTCGCGATCCTGCGAACGATTTTAATTCTGACGATTTTGGCGATCAGTGGTTATTTGGCGTGGGATACGTGGATGACCAATCGCGAGGCGCACGAAATGTTTTCGAGCCCGACATCGACACTTTCGATCAATTCGATCGCGGCGGTTGATGCGGACAATCCGGATGCGCTCGACACCACGTCGGTCAGCAACCAAGCAATCACGACACACAGCGTACCAGCAGATCAGCCGCGTTACATTTCGATTCCGGCGATTGGCGTTAAAAACGCCCGCGTGTTCAGTGTCGGCGTCAACAGCGACGGTAATATTGACGTACCGAAAAACGTCAATGATGCAGCATGGTATGACGGTAGCGCCAAACCTGGACAAAATGGCGCGGTGTTTATCGACGGACATACTTCGTTTAGCCGTTCGTACAAGGGCATATTTGATGACTTAGGCAAACTGAACGTTGATGACAAAATCACGATCGAGCGTGGCGACGGCAAAAGTTTCACTTACAAGATCGTCAACAAAGAAACCAAACCTCGCTCTGAGGTCGATATGAACAAAGCGTTAAACGTCCAAGGCGGCGCGGCGCAAGGGCTGACCTTGATGACTTGCGCCGGTCGATATGATTACCGCAGTGGCAGCGCATCGGATCGCCTGATCATCTATGCAGTGTTGGAATAGGGAAGCAGAGCGCCTCTTTTGGGCGCACTTGACAAATTAAAGTGCTTGTGCTATACTGTCTACACGCGACCACCATATCGCGTGTGTTTAGTGTTGGCAAAAATTATTTCAAATATTTCCGTACCGCGAGTCGGGCAGAAACGTAACCGATTGTCATGCCGATGAACATCATCGCGCCGAAAATTGCATACCACCAAGTTGTCATGAGCGATCCGATACCACTAACCGCGATGCCGTGGCGTTCAATTTCCGGTAGAACGTTGATGATGCCGAAATAGCCAATGACGGTGGAGATAATTGCGGCGAAAAATCCGTACATTTGGGCTTCGATGAGGAACGGTCCGCGGATAAAATGTTTATCTGCGCCGATGGTGCGCATCATATCGATTTCTTCGCGGCGGCTGAAAATCGCCATGCGGATAGTATTAAAGATGATTAGAATCGAGATCAGCAGCAGTATCGAACCCGCGCCGATACCGATTTTTTGCGCCAGATTCGACCAGCCAATAATTTTTTCAACGGTGTTTTTTGTACTGCTTTTGTCGTAACTGGGTTTGTATACGGCTTCTTCGCTCAACCACTCCTTGAAATCAGTGTCATTTTCGACAACTTTTTTGATTGGTGCGATGTTGTTGGGGTTTTTAATCTTGAATGCTAATCTGGACGGAAAAATATCACTCAGATCAACGCCGCTCTCAACGATCAAATTTATTTGTCCCATGGCGACCTGGTCGTACTTGTTTTCTTCTATATATTTATTAAAAACAGCACTGGAATTTTCGTATTCGACGGAATCGGGTATGACATTTTCGGTCATTTTCATTTTGCCCGCCAAAACGCGCAAAGTATCGTCGCTAGTTTCCGATTTGAAGAAAATGGTGACGTCGTTGATTTTTTCATTCATGATGACAACGGTGTTGGACAACATTTGACTAATGATGACGGCGACAAAGAGAAATAATAATGTGATCGTCATAACGGCGGTTGCGGCGACCGATAACCAAGTATTGCGCACGAAATTGCGGAAACCGTAACTGGTACTGCGGGTTCTGATGATCATGTGGCGCCGATGGTGGTGGCTGTGGCGCAATTGTTTGTGAATATTTTTACTGTCTTCACTTGCCATCTTTTACTCCTCCGTGTTTTATGTCATGAGTAATGCGCCCGTCTTCGATCGTGATGGTGCGCGTATTTAATCGATTAACAATATCCATCGAATGCGTAATTAAAACAACCGTTGTGCCGAACTTGTTAATTTTGGTCAGCAGTTTAACGATTTCCATACTATTGCGCACATCGAGGTTGCCGGTTGGTTCGTCGGCGATCAGGATTTTTGGTTGCCGCACCATGGCGCGGGCGATTGCGACGCGCTGGCGTTCGCCGCCGGACAACTCGTCGGGAAAGTTTTTTTCTTTGCCATGCAACCCGACCAATTCCAAAATCACCGGCACGTTTTTCTTGATTTCCTTATTGGTATGTCCCGAGATTTCGAGCGATAATGCGACGTTTTCGAAAACCGTGCGGTTGGGGAGGAGTTTGAAATCCTGAAACACCACGCCGATTTTTTGGCGCAGGAGGGGAATATCGCGTTCGTCCAATAAATCATAATCGATCCCGCCAACGATGATTTTTCCAGAATCCGGTTTTTCTTCGCGAATCAATAGTTTTAATAATGTCGATTTGCCCGCGCCGCTCGGTCCGACCAAAATCGCAAATTCGCGCGACGCGATGTGCAGCGACACATTGTCCAGCGCCGGTCGGAAAGCGCGCTTATAAGTTTTACTGACACGATCTAAAATTATCATGAATACCTCACTTTGAATAACATGCTCCCGCTCGTACAAATTAACATAACAACATTGTAACACAAAATTTTTAATTACCAAAACGTAAGGTCTTCAATTCCAACCCAAACCACTCCACCCGCGAAAACTAGAGGGGTGTAAGGCGGGTCGACGGGAGATCCGGGGACGCGAAGCGGAGCCGGTGGAAATCCCTGTCGACCACAAAAGACATTAACCTGCTCGGAATATTTCTGTAGAATAGTGTTTGCAAAATAACAATTAACTCTACAGAAAGGAGACAGGTATAATGTCTTACTCACATCTTACCACAGAAAATCGTGTGGTCATAGAAACTTTAATTCGCGAGGGTTTGTCTCATCGCCGAATAGCAAGACGATTAGGGTGCAGTCACAGTACTATCTCGGCGGAAGTACGGAGGAATTCGAATAGTCATGGGAACTATCGCTGGTATTATGCCAGCAAAGAAACTGCTAGCAGAAGGCGAATTGCCAATCAGCGGTTTAGGGTGCTGTCTACCAACAAGGATATGTCCAACAATAACTCTCGGCTAACACGCATAGTAATAGAAGGACTAAGAAAGAACTGGAGTCCAGAGCAGATTTCTGGGAGGTTTAAGAGGACCACTGGCGTAGTAATTGCTGTTCAAACCATATATGACTGGATCTATCAATCGACATTAGACCGTCACACGTTGAGCATCGCTCCAGGATAGGTCATTTTGAGGGAGATACTAGGAATCTGTCCATGGACGAACAAAAATCACTGCGCAAGACCCTAGCCCTCAAATTTGCAGATGCTGCCAGTCGGCTATTTAACGAGCAGATACGAAAGAAATACCAGAAAACCCTAACCCTCGACAACGGCAGCGAAATGAGCGGTTTTGAATGGATTGAAAGACAAACGAGACTCAGCGTGTTCTTTGCACACGCCTACCATTCATGGGAGAGAGGAACGAATGAAAACACTAACGGGCTGCTGCGATTCTACTTTCCCAAGAAGATGACGTTTACATACTTAACAGACGAGATAGTTGACAAAGCGGTCGAAGAGATCAATAATAGACCACGTAAACGCCTAGGCTACAGAACACCAGCAGAAGTCATGAAGCGGAATGGTGTGCTGGTTGGGGGTGGAATGTAGGGCGTGGCGCTTGAAAACACAATCAAAATGCTGTATAATGATAGTATCATGGGTAGAAATGTCTTTTCGCGGCGAAATCTGAAACATCGGGTGATGGGATTGGTTTCGGTGATTTTGATAGCGGCGTTTATGATGCAGATTTTGCCGTTGCCGCAAATTTCGTCCGCGCTCACGAACGAGGAATACGATGCGAAGATTAAGGAATTACAGGGTCAGGTTGATGGTTATCGCAACAGGGCGGCAGAACTGGCGCTACAATCCGAAACTTTGAATGGCGCAATTGCGCAGCTACAACTCCAACAGGACGAGATCCAGGCGGAAATCGACCTTAATAATGCCAAACTCGATAAATTAAATGCGGAAATTACTGAAAACGAAATCAAGATGAAGAAGCAGAGCGAAGCGCTCGCCAGATCGATCGCCGCCGCATATATTACCGGTCAACCATCGTCATTGGAGGTTTTGGCGAATAGCAACACCTTGAACGATTACATCAATAGCAAGTCGCAAGAAGAAGCGTTGCAAGCGCAATTAAATAGTTTAACTAATCAAATTAACAGAATTAAAAAAGAGTTGCAGGTCCAGAAGTACAAAGTCGAAACGATTTTGCAGGATCAAACATCGCGTCGCGATCAAATCGCGGCAAGCAAGCAACGGCAGCAAGAATTATTATCCCAAACCAAGGGGCAGGAAGCGGAATTTCAGAGGATGGTCAAGGATAACAACCGCGAAATTTCCCGATTGCGCGCCGAGCAGGAAGCCGCCAACCGTGCGGCGGGTATTGGCATCGGTGTGGTGGCGGGCGATCCTAATCGCGGCGGGTATCCGGATTATTTGAACAATGCGCCGCAAGATGCGTTGGTTGATCCGTGGGGAATGTATAATCGCGAGTGCGTGTCGTACACGGCGTGGAAAGTCTATCAATCCTATGGCAATATGCCGTATTGGGGCGGGCATGGCAATGCTAATCAGTGGGTGGGCAACGCTCGTGCCGTCGGTATTCCAACCGGTTCGACGCCGAAAGTTGGTTCGGTCGGTGCGACCTCTGTCGGTGTTTACGGTCACGTGGTTTGGGTCGAGGCGGTCAGCGGCGATGGCAGCAAGGTTTACGTATCGCAATACAACGTGCCAATCAACGGCAGATGGGGCATGTACAGCGAACAATGGATCGACGCATCAAAATACACTTATATTTATTTTGGCGAGTGGAATCGCTAAGTTACTATAGCCGCTCCTACTCACCGTTTCGTCCCACCTCACTCACAGAGCAAGAGGTCGGTGGTCCGAAACGGTTCGAGTCGCTAGGCGTTTTTCAGTTTTATTTATGTTTATGCTAAAATAGTTGTCATGAAAGTAACAATGAATCCAACGAACCTGAACGAGAACAGTAATCCTTTTAATGCCGGCGGACAGCCAAATTTTCAGAGTACGAGATCGAACAGGCCATCGATGAGCCTGAAACAGACCATCGGCGTGTCGGTGGCGACATGCGTTGTCACGGCGTTTTTGGTCGGGGTGATTGGTTTCGCGATTGGCACAAAATACCAAAGTTTTTATCGCGTCATCAATAAAAGCGGATCACTAGATTATTCGGAATTGGACGCCGTATATGCGCAGTTGCAGGAAAATTACGATGGAAAATTAGATAAAGATAGATTGATCAAGGGTGCGGCAGCGGGCATGGCGGCAGCGGTCGGCGATCCTTACACGAATTATTTTACAGAGGATGAGGCGAATAGTTTTCTGAATGATTTGAGTGGTCAGTTTGAGGGGATCGGGGCAGAACTCGGCACAAATAAGGACGGACAATTGGAAGTGGTCGCACCGCTCGATGACAGCCCAGCCAAAAAAGCCGGTTTGCAACCGCACGACGTCATTGTGGCGATCGACAGCAGAAACTCCATAACCATGTCGCCATCCGAAGCGATCACGTTGATTCGCGGCAAAGCTGGAACTGTTGTAAAACTGACAATAATGCGCGGTTCGGAAACCAAGGAATTTTCCATTACGCGCGCGACAATCGCCAACCCCAGTGTAAAATGGGAAATCAAGGATAACAACATCGGTTACATCCGAATCTCGCAATTCGGGGACGACACCGCGACATTAACGCGCAAAGCCGCCCGAGAGTTGAAGGACAAGAAAGTCAAAGGCATAATCCTCGACCTGCGCGGCAATGGCGGCGGTTATGTTGATGCCGCGAAATCGGTTGTGAGTTTGTGGTTGTCATCGGGATCGGTGATCGTCCAGGAAAAAGCGGGCGATAAAGTCGTCGGCACAGAGAAAGCTTCGGGCAACAATATCTTGAACGGCGTTAAAACCATCGTTTTGATCGACGGCGGCACGGCAAGCGCGTCCGAAATTGTGGCTGGCGCATTGCATGACCACAAAGCGGCGACTTTGGTCGGCGTGAAAACCTACGGCAAGGGCGTTGTGCAACAGCTATTTCCGTTGGATTCTGGCGCGGAGGTAAAAATTACTATCGCCAAGTGGTACACGCCGAACGGTAATAACATCGACCGAACCGGCATTAGTCCCGACGTGAAAGTTGAAATTACCACCGAACAATACGCTGCTGGCGATGACGCGCAACTTGGCAAAGCGCTTGAGATGTTAAAGTAAGCAATTTACGCTCCATCGAACCATTACTCCCGCGCCGTTCCGCGCGCCCGTCGTCACGGGGCTTGTCACTGACTTTCTCGCCGTCCTTCGATAATCGCGCGGAAGCAATGGTTCGATTCCGCTTGCATAAATTTATCAAAAGCGTTATAATGGTGGTATGGAGCAAAAAAAGAAAATATTATTGGTCGAAGATGACAACACATTGGCATCTGTTTATCAGCAACGTTTAATTTTGGAAGGTTTCGATGTCCGACACGCCGAAAACGGGGAGGACGCGCTATCGATCGCGGTCGATTACACGCCGGATTTGGTGTTACTCGATATTATGATGCCGAAATTGGACGGTTTCGACGTGTTGGATATTTTGCGAAACACCCCGTCAACGCGCAACGTGCATGTGATCATGCTAACCGCGCTGGGTCAACCCAAAGATGTCGAACGCGCCAAAAGTTTGGGTGCGGACGATTTTCTTATCAAATCACAAGTCGTTATCGGTGATGTCGTTGAACATATCAAACAACAACTCGGCGGGGCGGCGGAAGCAGAAGAAACGGCGGCTGCCGCGGAATAGCAACCACGAGCGAATTTGGGGGACTTTTTATCTTGTCATTGCGAACGGAGTGAAGCGATCTACTTGCGATCCCGAAACGAGATCGCTTCGTTTCACTCGCAATGACGGAGTTTTTTATTCCTCTACGCAAACCTGTGTGCGCTCAACGGTTTTGCCGGTGAAGCGGCGGATTTTGACTTTTTTGAACACGACGGTGCCATCAATCGCGGCGTGAACCGTGAAATTATAACTGGTGTATGTGCCAGGACCGGAAATTTTGGTCGCGCCGACTTGACGAACAATAATCTGACCTTTTTTGACCTTCTGACCACCAAAAATTTTGACGCCGAGGCGATGACCTGCGTTATTGTGAATGTTTTTGGACGAACCGCCCGCTTTTACATGTGACATCTTTAATACTCCTTCTGAATTTTCAATCTATTATACATTATTTGATTTTTTTCGCAAGTGCTATGACGATTTCATGAGTTTTACCCATTGATCAGGGTTTTGCGGCGGTTTAATTTTAATTTCTGCGGGTTCTTTCTTCCTTAATACTAATAATTCGCGTCCCACAATCTGGTTTTCACGATGATAAATCAGGGGTTTTTTATCGCTCGAATAAAAAATTTGCTCGAAACCGATTTGCGTCAAATTATCGATTAGTTTGAGATGAAGCGTCCTCTTTCCGACGAACCAACAGGGAACAGCGAGACAAATTCCGGTTTTCGGTGTGATTTGCTGTTCCAGATTTTTCAAAAACTTCGTCAAAATCAGTTCGCAATTCGCAATATTTTCGCGCAGATTTTCCTCACTCGGTGCGGTCGCGTACGGGCGACCGAGATAAGTTTCGGTGACGACTAAATCAGCGCATTTTTGCAACTTTTTCGCGTCAGATTCGGGTTCAATCAAACTTCTTCTGAACTCGAGCCAATTTTCGTTCGTAGCGTCGGCGACATACAATGGGGCGGTGTTGCCGTCATTCAAACCGAACTTTTTGATGAGCCAGTCGAGATTTGCGTCGGTGTATTCAATCATGCGCGGCTCGATATCTGTACCAAACGGGCATGGAATACCCATTACTAACGCTTCCTGTAAAATTACGCCGGTGCCGCAGAATGGATCGAGGAGATACGTTTCTGATTCCGAAGGTGAAAAGTCTGAAAAATTAGACCCATAAAAACCTGACAAATTTATCATAATCTGTGCCAATTTCGGTGGCAGCATGCCAACGCGCGCATCGCGTTTCGGACGACCGCGATCGCGCAGGGTATAAGCGTTCAGATCCTGCACTCCGACGAGTTCGGCGATAATTAAACGATGCCCAATATAAACCATCAACAATTCGATTTTGTTCGGCGACGTGCCGAGTTTATTGCCGAGTGTCGCCGCATCGGAAATCTCCGCCGTCATGTTCGGCAGAATCCGCACTGACCGTCCCAAATTCTTTTTAATAAACGCGCCGGTTTTTTGAGCATTGCTTGCGCTGGCGGTTTTGCCGTAATGACTTACACCCAACGTAATTTTTCCGCCGGGTAGGTCCGAAAATCGATCAATTAAAAATTTTCCTGGATTGCCGTCATTGTCATAAATTACGCGTCCGACCTTGCGCACCCCACCGAGTCGATCAATATTCGGTTTGTCATCCGCATAAACGAGCGCCACATTCGGCAAAACCAGCACCGCATTCCCGAAAACCGCGCGCAATTCCGCGATCCCGATCTCCGGTTGTCGACCCAAAATAAATAACCACATGCGGACATTATAGCATACTCAGGGATCATATTTAACAATAAGTTTGATAAAGTACGAAACTATGTTATAATACCATAATGCTCGAGGTTTATTCCAAATATTTGCAACAATTTAATTATGATGATGCCACAATAAACAAGTCATACATTAAGATTCCGTATGGTGTCGACGGCAGAAAAATTATGACATACGAAAACCAAGGAAAAAATATTCGCACAGCCAGACATCTTTTCAGTGTTCCTTTTTCCGGAGTGGGCGGTTATGAATCAGTTATGTACAGCGCCGAAGAGATGAGAGGTCATCATCAATTAAAGCGTGATTTATTATCTTCTGGCGATTCTCGATGTTGGTTCGGGTTGCGGCGTGGCTCTCACTGAAATGATGAATATGGCGCGAGAAGTGGGGAATGATAAATCATCATTTATTGGTGTCGATTGGAGCGTTACTTCAGATCACTAGAGCCGCAAAAATCGACGCGGAATTGCGCAGTGAGGCAAATTTTATAGGGTCAAGAACCAATCCTGACGTAGCCGACGAATGGCTCCGAAAACTTGGCTGGGACGTCCAACGTTTCGAAGCCAACGCCGGTCCTGCCCGCCGTTGCCGCAAAATGGGTGAAACGGGCATTAAATTGTCGGATTTGTAGTTATTTTTCTTACTGTCCGATAATCACCACGAAGTCGGCGTCGTCGTCGATGTTGTTTGGGAGTTCGCTGCGTTTGATGACTTTGGTGGGAGTGTTGGAGAGAGCGCGGGAGATGGTTCGGGCGGTTTCGGGTTTAGTGCCGCCGGTCAAGTCATAGATTGCGTATTTTGCATTGATCGGGTCGGTGTTGCCGATGGCGCTGGCATTTAGGTCTTGGTCGGATAGTAATTTGGCGATGCGTCCAGCTTCGCCAACGGTTTCGGTGGCGTTGTATACGGAAATGGCGGCTTTTTCCTTGTGCAGCGGGCTGCTGTTCAAACTTTCCTGTAAAAATTTGTGGATTTCCGAATAGTTGAACGTGCCGGCGGCGGGGACGATGACGCTTTGTTCGTTGACCATGTCGGATATAAATAATCCTTCGCCGAATAAATCAAACGATTGAATTTCGTTAACGTTGATTTTCGGGGCGAGTTCGATGAGAGTTTTGATTTTGGAAATATCCTTGACATCGAACGTGGTGCGCAGGTTGTTGCCGAGCGAATCGACCAAGGGCAGGAACTGCGAAATATTGGTCAAAACGCCGGATTTTTTGGCTTGGTTTAGAATCCCGCGCAGGACTGCTTGTTGATTTAGCTCACGGTCAAAGTTGCTGCGCGACAGACCGTAGCTCAATGCGCCTTCGTGACCGCGAGCTAGCGACAGCGATAGCGCCATATCGGCGTCGATTTCGTGATCGCCGTTGGTTAGTTGCAGAAAGTGTCCGGACGGACATTTGGCGCGTCGCTCATCCGCGGTTTTGCCGCAGAAATTATCGAAACTCGAATCCAAAATCCCGCGTTCGTCGGTTGAATCGATTGTCACGGTGATTTTTCCACCGACAGCGTTAACCGCGTCGCGCAAAACCGTGTAATTGACGTTGGCGGCGTATTGGATTTCGATGCCCAAAATGTCGCTGAATAATTCGATCGATTCTTTCAGGGCTTCGCGATCTTCGGCGGGGTTGCCGCTCACGCCGCCCGCGCAACTGTAAAACACGTTGATTCTGCCTTGGTAACCGGATGGACAGGCGCGACCATATTTCACCCACAAATCGCGCGGGATAGAGAACATGAATGCGTCGTGTTTTTTCTGATTTAGGGAAACGATCATAATCGAGTCGGTCAAATTGCCGCCCTCGTGACCGGCATCGTCGTCCGCTGTGCCGAAAATTAGGATATTAGTGCGACCGTTTTTGTCGGCGTCGAGCGGTGTGCTGGGCGAAGTTACGCCGCCAATCACGTCCCAGATATTTGATGCATCGCATTTGATAATTTTGCAAACATTGTGAATTATCGAAGAACTAAACCACACGCCCGTACCCACGAGCGCCAAAACGATAAAGAGGATACAGATTCGCACTACGCGGCGGCGCTTGCGATGTTTCTGTTTCTTTTCGCGCTTTAGACGCTTGCGCTCGGAGCGTCGCGATATTTTTTCGTCCAAAACTGATTCAGAATCCGAATCAGCCATTTCGGGCGGATATTCAAATTGATCAATATTAAGTTCGTTCAGAGTTCCCGCTAAATCGCGATCGAGATCATTTGAAGTATCGGGATTCGGGGTCGGATCCGATTTCGGGCGTGCTGGCTTTTCGATGGAAATATCGACGAGCGGTTTACGCGCGGGTTTTGCGACGGGCGCGGTAGTGCTGCGTCGCATATTTTTGGTTAACATCATATCGTCCAAATGCACTGATTTTGGATTGTTATTCGTACTAGTAACACCGCTAGGACTGCGGCGCAAGATTATACCGTCAACTGTTTTTTCTCGCTTCATACGTCATCTATTTTAACATAAATGAGATTATCCACCAAACCGCGTTTACAGATTATTGAAAAAAATCGTGATAATTAAAGTCGCCAAACTAGAAAATAACACTGGTGCTTTGACATCTTTCCACATGATGTAGGCGTGTTTTTCGTAACTTTCATACATGGCGACCGTCGCAAAAGCAATTAACGAAATGATGATCGCAAATGACGGAATATGAAAACCTGGCACAACGTTATACGCGATCGTCCAATGCCAGGCGACGAATGCTAACTGCGCCACGATTAGGCCCCAAATACTCGACAGGAAAGCTCTGTGGCGCTCTTCGAACAGACCGAGAGTGTGCCGCGCGGTTGCAAAACCGATGATGAATGTCAAAATTACAACAACATAGATTGGAATCATAAACGCGATCGAAAACAGCGCCGACAACGCCACAAATTGCGACAGACCGGCCTGTAGCAACACGTAATGTTTGCGGTGTTGCGGTTTTAGAAAAACCAACCACCAAGCGTAAATAACCGCCATCGTGATCTGGGTCGGCAGGGGATTTGCGGTTAAAATCGCGGCACGCCACATCAACACCACCATACCTAAACCAAGCAAAATATCCGGCAAATTCGATAGCAAACTCACCCACCAATGTCGCGGTCGAATCGCAATCGTACGCCATTTCGACAGCAAAATCAGCCCCAGCGCCAACCAGGGCGGCGTGGTGTCGCTCGGGAACAGAATAACCGCACCGACAACGGCCGCTGCGAACACAATATTAAACACAGCGTGCAAAATCTCTAAGCCCCAATTACGACGTCTCTTTGGTTGTTTGATTAGATCCATATTACTATTTTACCATATTTTGTAGGCGAAGCGTTAAAATGAAGAATTTTTCATCGTAAACCTCGAAGCCGTACTCTTTGGCAAAAATTTTTACAGGTTCGATTTGGCGCGGATTCATTTCTAAAACCAAAAAACCGCCGGTGCGTAGATAATTGGGCGCTTGCCGGATCAGTTTTTTGATCAGTTTCAGACCTTCGTCGTCGGCGAACAGTGCGATTTCGGGTTCAAATGCGGTTTCGGGCGATACTTGCCAATTTCTATCAACATAGGGTAGATTCGCGGCGATAACGTCGAAATCAGCGGTGATTTCAGGATTTTCGAATAAATCGGATTGCAAAAATTTCACATTCGCGCCGAATCGCTCGCGGTTTTTTTCCGCAACCGCCAGGGCGGATTCCGAAATGTCTGTACCGACCACTTTAACATTCGGCATTTCCAGCGCCAGTGTAACCGCAATCGCACCCGAACCTGTGCCGATGTCGAGAATGCTGCATCTCTTCGAAAAAATCTGTTCCAAGAAGATTTCCTTAATTATCTCAACAATTTGTTCAGTTTCTGGTCGCGGGATTAGGACGTCGGGGGTGACGGTGAATTCGCGTCCGTAAAATTCCTTTTTTTTCAGTATGTAACTAATTGGCTCTCTGTTAATTCGGTGAGTTAGTAACAAATTTAACGGTTCAATTTGTTTGTCCGACAACGGGGAATCGCCGTGTGCCGCGATCCATTCGCGTGATTTTTCTAATGCAAATGATAAGATCAGTTCCGCGTCCAAACGCGCCGAATCGATGCCGACGCCACGCAAACTATCGCCCGCGTTTTTTAACCATTCGGAAACTACAATCATGCGTTGGTTTTTAATTCGCTTTCGCGTTTTTGCAAATTCTCAATTAAATCGTCGATTTCGCCGTTCATCGCCGCCGGAATGTTGGAACGGGAATAACTGATGCGGTGGTCGGTGATGCGATCCTGTGGAAAATTGTAAGTGCGGATTTTTTCGCTGCGATCGCCCGAACCGATCAAGGATTGCCGCGTGGCGGACGCTGCCGCCTGTTCTTCCTCGATTTTCTTTTCGAGCAAGCGCGAACGCAGCACGTTCATCGCCTTTTCGCGGTTTTGGAGTTGCGAACGTTCGTCCTGCATGGCGACCACAATGCCGGTCGGAATGTGTGTGATGCGCACCGCGGAATCGGTCGTATTTACAGATTGTCCGCCGTGCCCGCCCGAACGATAAATATCGATGCGCAGGTCTTCTGGTTTGATTTCGATGTCTTTTTCCTCCGCCTCCGGCAAAACCGCGACGGTGACGGTCGAGGTGTGAATTCGCCCCTGCGATTCGGTGACGGGAACGCGTTGGACGCGGTGGACGCCCGATTCGAATTTTAATTGACGATAGGGTTCGCTGCCTTTGACTGAAAAAATAACTTCCTTTAATCCGCCGGCATCATTGATATTTTCGTTCAGAATTTCCGTTTTCAAACGATGGTTTTCGGCGTAACGCAAATACATACGCAGGAGTTCCGCCGCAAATAGGGAAGCCTCATCGCCGCCCGCACCGGCGCGAATTTCCATGATGATGTTTTTATCATCATTCGGATCGCGCGGAATCAACATTTCGAGAATTTCCGCTTCAATCTGCGCGATCTTTGTTTCTAAATCGGGGATTTCAAGTGCTGCCAGTTCCGCCAACTCGTCATCGCCATTTGCCAATTCTCGCGCCTCCGACAACTGTCTTTGCGCAGTTTCGATGTCCGCGGATTTCTGTAATAATGTTTCAATTTCGCTCAAACGGCGCGTTTTGGTCGCAAATTCTGGGTCAGAATAAGCATCGGGTCGCGCCAAAAAATCCGCCAATTCCGCACGTTCGGTTCGCAAGTTTTCTAAATTCAAATTGTTCATGCAATATATTGTAACATAAAAGGTCATGTCATTGCGAGCGGAGCGAAGCAATCCACCGCAAGTTCAGACGAGATTGCTTTGGACTAAAGTCCTCGCAATGACAATAAACTATTGCAAAAATGACAAAAGTATGCTACAATGGTAAAATATGGCTAACTATAACCATGCGACAGAGACAACAGAGGCGAGCGAATCGGATCACAAACCGACAATCGCGATGTATTTCGGCGACGGTTTGTCGTGCGAAGAGGGCGACAGGGCGCTGATCCTGCTAAAAGAAATGCTGATCGACAAGGGTGTGAATGTGGCACGAGACAGTGATGCGCCGGTGGAAAATATTCTGTTCGCCGGTTGTGCGCGAACGGGGACGATTGTCGAAAACCGCCTCCATTGGTTGGGCGAAGCAGTGCAGAACAATCAGAAACTCGGCGGAAAACTCCTGAACGTGATTATTACGGAGTGCCTCGCGGGTTTGGATGAACGCTTTGCGGGGGGGGGTGTATCGATTCCGGATTACGTGCGCCGGGTGGCGAATCTGCCTCCAGAGGTTAAACTTCACCTCGTGGATGTCGGTCGTTTGGGCGAGGATATTTTACCGATCATCATGCCGGACGCGGAGGTAAAAGAAGAAGACCACATTTCAAGATTTGGCATAGAACTCACGAAAGATATTATGAGAAAAGCGCGGAAAAATCCAGAAAAAAATCCATTTCAAGAATTTATGCCAGTCATCATACAGAGCGGGTGCGAAAATCAATGCGATTATTGTGTGAGAAATTACGCGCATCGTCCGTCCGAGAGTTCGCCGGATTATGATAAGTTGGTTAATCATATTAGGGATAATAAAGAACGCACGGGTTCTTTGGTTTTGCAATTGCAGGGTGAAAATATCGGTTTGTTCGGTGTCGATACCGATGGTCGGCAACGCTTGCCTGATCTGATCCGCGATACGGATCAAATGGGATTTGTGCGCGGAGATTTATACAACATCGCGCCGCAACAATTCACGCCGGAAGTTGTCGATGCGATTCGCGAAACGAATATTTATGACGGGGCGCGCATTAATCTCGACATTCCGAGCGAACGCATGGAACAATATATTCACGGTCGCGCGGGTCAGCGCCAGAAAATCGCCGAGGGTTTAGCGCGAATCCGCGAAATTCACCCCAATTTCGCATGCCGCAGTACCTGCATGATCGGTTTGCCGGGCGAAACGATGGAAGACCTCGATGAAATGTTGCAATTTTGCGCGGATAACGACATTATTATGGATCGATTCTGTCCTTACCAAGGTCACGAATCTTTGCCGACCGCCAAATTGCCGGATCAAATTCCTGATGATAAAAAAGTGCACCGCGTTCAATATGCCACCGAAAAATCCATGGCGATGATAAAGGAAAAATTCGAGCGCGACCTGAAATTCAAAGACGTCGAATACACGGTCAGTGCGGTGGTTTATGACGAAAAAATTGGGTTTACCTGTTACACGTTGGTGTCGCCATGGGGCAGTGTGTGGACGAATTTTTACGACGAAACTGCGCGCAAATTGAATGTCGGCGACAAAATCATGTGCAGTCCATGGCTGATCAGCGTACGTCAAGAGGGAACGGCGGGATATGCCGCCGGAACAGCAAGCATCATCAAAGCGTCTATCTTAGCATTCCCCAACGAATGCCACGACACCGAGGAAAAATCACAAGCATATGTTGACCGATTCGAAAAAGCGTACGGGCGCAATCAGCCAGAAGAACCGAACGAATCAGGGGCGTAAGCTGCCTGATTTTTCTCTAAATACTCCTCCAAAACCCAATCATTTTCATAAATAATTTTCGCTGCATCTTTGCCAACGTACCGATAATGCCATGCTTCGTAATCTATGCCGGTGATACTTTCTTTTCCCGCCGGATAACGCAAAATAAAACCATATTTATAAGAATTATTTTTCAGCCAATTCCACATCTGCGTTTGGTCGTAGCTAGATAATTGATTAAATGAAAAATCTATTGCCAAACCGGTTTCGTGTTCGGAATAACCCGGTTTTTGTGCGAGTCTTGATCCAAGTGTATCATAAAGCCATTGCTGTTGTTCCTGATTTCTATATGCGTCGTTAAAAACTAAATAAATTCCTTCTTCCATGGCGGCTTGACGCATTTCTTCTACGTCGTCGGACATTATTACATTATAAATGACGCCTTCTGTCGTCAAGGTTGGCGTAAAATCATCGGGGATTTTATGTGTTGCATTTACTAACATTAAAATCTCTGTGGCTGGTTTTTCGGGGGTTTCGTTTTGGGTTGGTGAATTTAAAATTTCACGATCGAGTTCGTCGCTGGTTATCATGTCGCCGCCAAAAAATACACAGCATAAGATAACGGCGGGTACAGCAACAACACCGAGAATATAATATTTTTTACTCATTATTTTTCACTTTCGGCTTTGATAAGTTCTTCATGAATTTTACCAGACTGTGGTGGGCGAGGAGGGAATCGAACCCTCAATCCCGGAGGAACACGATTTTGAGTCGTGCGCGTATACCAGTTCCGCCACTCGCCCGAGTGGTTGACAACGAATGTCGCTAGCAATTTTAGCATAAAATTTCATTGCGTGCAAAATATCTATCCTATGCTAAAATATTTAACGTAAGTATGAATGATGATCAGACACGACCAAATAGAACACGCGATGCGGCGGCGGGGATCGTACGCGAGCGCATCGATCGGATTTTTGATACTCATCGTCCAATGATCGAACAAACCGCCCGCGTGCCAGAGGAAAGAAGCATTGTGCGAGGGACGGAACGACCGTCGTCCAGATCTAGCGATGCGGAAACTCGAGCGGTGCGCGAACGTTATCATGCGTCATGGCAAAACTATTATCAGAAATATTATGAAGATTATTATGTGAATGCCGTGAAACAGCAAAATCACGATTTTAATCAGAAATTATCCGAAATTGCGGCGGCGAATAATGTCCAACCAGCGGTTGCCGTGCAAAATGTCGGCGGGGCGGCGTTTCCGTTGGCGCAGCCCAGTGAAAAAAAATCGCAAACGAGCGAGGCGGTCAAAGGTTTACAAAACGAATTGGTCGGCAAAATCAAAACCGCCGGCGCCAAAGCCCGAAAATCGCGTCATTTTATTCCGGCGATTTGTGCGATTGCGGTGATTTTATTGATATTATTCATTCAATACAATCAATTATTATTCGCGCAAATTAATTCCTTTATCAGCCCGGGCGCAATGACCGACCAAACCATTATCGTTGGTACGGGAGCGGGCGATCCGGTCGGTCCTGATCCGCGCGTGGTAATCCCCAAAATCAACGTCAGTGCGCCGGTCATTTATGGATTAATGGATTTGAGCGAAGCGAATGCCCAGGAAGCGCTGAAAAGCGGCACGATCCATTATTCAATTCTCGGTGCGAGTGCGACGCCCGGACAAAAGGGCAACACGGTGATTTTGGGTCACAGCAGTTCGGATTGGTTCTCAAATGGACAATATAAATTCATTTTTGTACAACTCAACAAATTGGTGGTTGGCGATCTGTTTTATTTGGATTACAACAGCGTACGTTATACTTATAAAGTTTTCAAAACTGAAATTATCAATCCAAATCAGCTCGATAAACTGAACCTTGGGACGAAAAAACCGTACGCTACGTTGGTGACATGCGATCCGCCGGGGACGGCATTGCACCGCTTGGTGGTTTACGCCGAACAAATTTCACCCGATCCCGCGAGCGTCACCACGAGCCAGGGCGTCGACGGCGTTGTCACTGGCGGCGATATTACTGGCACTCCGCCGACGTTGTTCGAACGCGCGTTGGGACGATAATTATTCCACGACCATTTTCGACATCTGTAAAATCATACCGCTATCAAAAGAATCTAGACTGAACAAATATTTTTGGTTTTCCGATAGAACGGCATGTCCGTGACCACTGACGATACTTTCGCGATTCGCACCATCGAATTCGATTATTTGGATTTGGTTATTGTGATTTAGAACTAAATGACTTTCATCCAACCAAATCGGCGTCGATAAACTGGCGGCTTCGAATGAATAATTTTTGTTAGTGTCCATGTCGTAACTGACAACTTTGTCATCGTGACCGGCGACAATGAATTGATGTTTGGGGGAAATACTTAACCAGGTGATGCCGCCAGGGCTGCTCAAATAAATCGGTTTGCCTACGCCTTGATTTAATGGATCGCGGTAAATCGTTACGATTTCTTCGCGCGCGATCGCCAAATAATCTCGATTTTCAAAATGCGCGAGCCGCACGATGGTTGGCGGCAGGGCATCGGCTTTTCGCGGTTCGTAATTTTTAATGTCTCGAATTTTATTGCCGTCATAAATACTGATCATTTGGATCGATTCGCCGTCGCGCGACGTGATCGTAACAATCGCGACGCGGTTGTCGTAAATGCTGAAACTCTGGACGTTGCTGGCGATTAATTTGTACGTCGAATCATCGGTATTCAGTTCGCGCAATTCCGATCCGATCAGGGCGATCAACAGATTATTTCGATTACTAAAATGCATTTCGGACGCTAAAATATTGAAATCACGGGTTAGATTTCGTGCTGAATTAGGATTTTCGCGATCTAATATAACATATTCATTTTTACCGTTGACGAAATGATTTATCAGGATATAGCGCGAATCCTTGCTCCATTCCACAATACTAAATTTTTCAGTGTCGGCATTTGGCACGGTTGGAACTGTAATTGCTTCGCTCGGGATTTTGATGGTCGAAAAACGCACGTTAACCGGATCGGAAATGTCCGCCAAAATCAGAGGGAAGGGTATTTTATAATATTGCGCGGTGGTTTGGTTGGGATAAACGGCGCTGTCCTCGTACCGGCTATTATCGGAATTTCTGATCAGTAACCAATGCAAGTTCGGTGATGCGGAAATTTCCTTAATGTCGATGAAGTTTTTGATGGTTTCGGTGGTGATGTTGTTGGGGATTAATCGTGCATAATTCAACCACAAAACTTCACCTGGCCGCACTTTGGCGGTTTTTTGCCAAGTGCGATAGCCTTCCTTTGTAAATCTTACAACGCTTTTGCCACTTTCGACATCAATGCGCGTGCGTGTTGGTGTGGCGGCGGGGATTTTTTCACCGTCAACCTCGACGCTTGCGCCATTCGGAAAACTGTCGAATTGGAGCAACGCGATCTGGGAAACTTTACCGCTCGCGAAATCAAAACGATAACCCATCGCCCAAAATAAACAAAATATCACCCCTCCAATTACGACTACTGTCATTATAAAATAAATCAGTACTCTTGAAATGATCTCTTTGCGTCGGCTTTTTCGATCTCGCATAATTACATATAATTATAAGCACAATATTTTGAAAAATCAAGCACTTGCATAATGAATTTGTTTACGCTAAAATAGAACGCAAGAGGAGGAACTTATGGGAGTAGTAGTAATAAATGGTAAAGGTTATGATTCGCAGACGGGTCTGCCGATGGAACAGACGCTGAGTTTTGCGGTCGAACGTTCGGTAAAGGAAAAAGTTGCGACGGTCGCATCGAGGAAAAAAACTCGACGCACGTCGAAGCAAGAGCGCCTCGCTGCCGCCGTGGCGCGCGAATTTGAGGACGATGCCGTCGCCGTTCGCGAAATAGCCATCGAAAGGGGAGAAGTGCGCGAACCAGAAACCACCGTTGCTGCCAGTTGGGTTGAAAGATTTTTATCGGGCGAAGAAGCCGAATTCGCACCGGTCGAACTGAAATACGCTACTCCGGAATGGACGCATGAACATGTTATTGGCAAGCAGTTTGAGACCGTTCGGAAAGTCGAAGTCGCCGCGCCGAGCTGGATTTCGAATTATCTCGATGGTAATGATCCGATTGAAATCGAACCTATTATCGAGGAATTTATCAGCGATCCCGAACCTGCACAGCCAGAAGTTCAAGGTTGGATACAGAGTTACCTCGACGGCGAAACTCCAATCGAAGCCGTAGAGGTCGGATTGGGCGATCACAGGAAATCTGTCGAAATTATGCAAAAATATTCCCGAGATTTTGCACCGACTCGTCTCGAACCGCATTCTATTGGTCGTGCGCCCGAGCGCTCGGAGACCCTCAACCGTGATTTTGTGAAAAAACCAATTGACACCGAAAAAGTCAATGTAGTGCGCAAACATGCGCAAGTTGCCACGCACCCCGACGTTTTCCGTTTCGATCGCGCGCCAATCATTCACGAAATTACCGCACCTGATCCGGTGAAATTACCACAATCGGTTGAGGATAAATTATTGAGCGAATATCTGAACGCGCCGTTCCAGCCAATTGCCCAAAAATCGCCAGTTGTCGAGCAAGCGCCAGCCGCAGTTGAGCAACCGAGTAGCGATGCCATCAAAAACGCCTTGATCAACGAACAAATTGTCGCGCCGGTCGATTTTAAGAGCCGACGCCGCGCCGAAAAAGAGGCTGACAAGAAGTACGGCAAACGCCGCTTCTTCCGCGCACCGACCATCATTACGGCGGCGCTAGCAGTCGTGGTTTTGGGCGGATACTTTACCTATATCAACATGCCGGCAATTTCAATCCGCGTTGCCGCGAACCAAGCGGGCATTGATGCCCACGTCCCATACACCGCCAACGGCTATTCGATCGACGGACCGGTGGCATACGCCGCGGGTCAGATCCGAATCAACTATAAATCCAACGGCGACGCGGCGGGTTATTCGGTCGTCCAACAGGAAAGCGATTGGTCGGACAGCGACATCGTCCGTGGTTTAGTGCGTGGTGAAAAATACGATATGATGAACGCCGGCGGCACGACCGTTTATGTCTATGGCAATAACGCTTCCTGGATCAAGGGCAACATCCTGTACACCGTCAACGGCAACGAATTATTGGGCAGCGATCAGATCATGAAAATCGCCGAAAGTGTGTAGTTGTGTTATTATATTCCTATGACAAAAGTTAGAACACGTTTTGCGCCGAGTCCGACAGGATTCGCACATATTGGAAATTTGCGAACAGCATTGTTTGCGTATTTGACTGCTAAACATTTCGGCGGAGATTTTATTTTACGCCTCGAGGATACGGATAAAAATCGCGAAGTCGACGGGGCGGACGAATATATTTTAAGTGCAGTTAAAACTCTAGGTTTTATTTACGACGAGGGTCCAGACATCGGCGGAAAATTTGCGCCGTACCGCCAGAGCGAACGTCTCGACCACTATAAAAAATGGGCGTTGGTGTTGGTAGACAAGGGTCGCGCATTTGCCGATCCGTACACGCCCGAACAAATCCAAAAATTCCGCGACGAAGCGGCGGCGAACAAAAAAGCCTTTCGCTATCGCGATTTCCGCCCAACGAATCCGCCGGCCTGGGACGGAACTATGCCGCTGCGTTTCAAATCCGAACCGCGCGATTACGCGTGGCGCGACGAAGTTATGGGCGATTTGTCGGCGGGCGCGGACGCGATTGATGATTTTGTTTTGATTAAATCGGACGGTTTTCCAACCTATAATTTTGCGCACATTATCGATGATTTAGAAATGGAAATCACACATATTATTCGCGGTCAGGAATTTATTTCGTCGACGCCGAATTATTTGAATCTGTACGAAGCGTTGGAAATCGAACACCCGATTTTTGCCACCATGCCACATATTTTGAACGAAACTGGTAATAAAAAACTCGGCAAACGCGACGGCGCGAAAGATGCCATGGAATATCTGCGCGACGGTATTTTGGTCGAGGCGCTCGATAATTTCATCGCGTCCTGTGGTTGGAACGACGGCACAGAACAGGAGATTTTTTCGATGGACGAGTTGATCGAAAAATTCACGCTTGACCGCGTTGGTCGATCAGGTGCGCGTTTCGATCCGAATCGGTTGGTTTGGATGAATGGTCAGTGGATTAAGAGACTGTCGGTTGGCGAATTGTTTGAACGAACGAATTGCGTTAGCGACGCGAACCGTTCTGGATTGCCGACCTCTTGCTCTGTGAGCGAGGCAAGACAGAACGGTGAGGAAGAGCGGTCTTTTTGGGGCGAGAATGGTGCGAACACAACTGACAACAAGAAAAAACAAGTTTTGGCAGTAGTGCAAGATCGGCTAAAAACTCTGGCGGATTTGCCGGCGTTAACCGAATACTTTTTTGCGCGACCTGAGCCGAATTGGGCGATGGTGGATGATAACAAACAATTAAAAAAACTGACGCGCGGAGAACAGGTCGAGTTATTGTGCGCTGCGGTGGAAAAATTGGAACATACTGAATGGGATTTTGATAAATTACAGATGAGTTTGAACGAATTATTGGAAATAACTGAATCAAAACCGCCGATTTTATTCGGGATAATTCGCTTTGCGTTGACCTGGGCGCCGTTTAGCCCAGGGCTGCCGGAAACGATGGTGACGCTCGGGAAAGATGAAACCCTGGCGCGGATTAGTACGGCGGTTGAGAGCGCAAAATGATAGGTTTTATCTCCCGCTTCATCTATGTTACAATATTCGTATGAAGAAAGTAACTTGGTCGGGGAAAGATAAGCAAAAGCGGGGCAGAAGGGTAAAGACCGCAAGCGTTGTGATGGTGGTCACGATATTGATCGGGATTGCGTCGCTATCCGCGTGGATTTTTTTGCGGCGTGATCCGGCGAAAAATGATAAATCCGGCGATAAAAATACGACGGTTGAACAAAAATTTTATTCACCGCTAACAGGGCGGAGAGTGGCGAACGAGGAAATTACCCGGCGTCCGGTGGTCGCGGTGATGATCGAAAATTCGTTTGATGCGCGACCACAGTCGGGTTTGGTCGATGCGGGCGTCGTGTTCGAGGCAATCGCCGAGGGCGGCATTACGCGTTTTGTGGCGCTGTATCAGGAATCCGAACCGGAGTTTATCGGTCCAATCCGTTCGGCGCGTCCTTATTATTTGGATTGGGTGGCGGCATTCGATCCGGCAATCATTCATGTCGGCGGCAGCGAGGAGGCTTTGGATATGTTGCGCGGCAACTGGTATGGTTTGAATATCGACGAAATCGACGACAGCGTGATTTTTCGCGTCAATGATCGTTATGCGCCGCACGATGCCTATACGAATTTCAAGAAATATTCCGCATATTTGAATAAGAAAAACAAAACTTCATCAGATTTCGTTGGCTGGGCGCGACAGGACGGAAAGGCTCGGAACGATGTCGACGAATTGTCCGCAAAAAGCATCGACGTCGGTATTTCCGTCGGTGGATTTGTGGTGCATTACGATTACGATGTGGCGACCAATAGCTATAAACGCAGTGTCGGCGGCGAACCGCACAACGATCGCGAAAAGGGTCGAATTTCGCCCGACGTGGTTATTGCATTACGATCAACTTACGGTTTATTGGAGGACGGTTTGCATTCCAAATACCAAACTATCGGTGAAAATGAAGTTTATATTTTTCAAAATGGCAATGTGATCAAGGGAACTTGGCAAAAAGATGGCGTAAAATCACAAATCAAGTTTTTCGATGAAAGCGGTACAGAAATCAAACTAAATCGCGGTCAAGTTTGGATCACGGCGATAGGTCAAAACGAAAGCATTTCATGGAAATAGGGAGCGATTAAACGGGAGGGAATATGAATCATAAAATGATAATCGGCAGTGATTTTTTTCGGAAATGGTTGCATCGTAATTGGCTGATTTTTGCAGCGGTGCAGTTCCTAGTTTTAATTTTGGCGATGGGCATTGCTTATCTATTGTACTATCTCGTAATTGATGTTGCAATAATTATTGGTGTTAGTGCGGGATTGATAATTTTGTCGGAATTAATCATTGGTTTCATGATCATCGGTAAATCAATTGGATCAATCATGGCTGTTGCGAGTAAGTTTGATTCGGAGATTGAGTTGTCCGGGATAAAGAATCGCGGCGTTGGCGTTCAATATCTGCTCGATGCAATTGATGATGCGAAATCGTCTAAACCGGTTGCCATCGATAGCACAGAAGACCACACGGCAGAGAATTTATTGGCGGCATTGCCGGTTGGCGTGATTGTGATGAACGAAAATCAGGAAATTATCACGAGCAGCAGTTCAGCACCTGTGTTTATCGAGAATGGTCAGTGTAAAATTCAGTTGAACTTTGATTCGGTGACTGAATCATTGGATGATTGGCTAAAAAACGCTGTAACCAATGAAATTTCTTCGAAAAAGATTTGGACGCAGATCCCAAATGTGGCGTTCAATACGACGATTGAACGACGCATATTTGATGTAATCGCGCATTACAATAAAAAATCGTTGGACGGGTTCGAAACAGTGATTGTTACCGTAGACCGCACGGAAGATTACAAAGATTTGGAAAACGACATGGACTTTGTGGCGCTGGCGGCGCATGAATTACGCACACCGATCACGGTAATTCGCGGTTATTTGGATGTGCTTGAACGGCAGAAGGTCGACACGATGACTGGGCAGGAGCGAAAATCCATCGAACGCATTGCTAATGCCGCTAATAATTTGTCGGGCTATATTACTAACATCTTGAATATCAGTCGATACGAACACCAAGATTTGAAGTTAAATGTGGCGGAGGTGTCGGTCGGCGATATTATTACTGGGATTCGCGACAGTGTAGAACTAAATGCGCGCGCTTTGCGCCGGAATCTGCGTTTTGAAATTACGGAAAATCTGCCAAGTGTAGCGGCGGACGTGTCCTTGATAGGCGAGGTGTTGGCAAATTTGATAGGCAACGCCGTTAAATATAGTCCTGTGAACAGCGATATCATTGTACACGTACAACAATCCGATCAAAATTTTGTGGAATTTTCAATTATTGATCATGGTATAGGAATCGCGGAAAATGCCATGCCAAGTTTATTTAACAAATTTTCACGTCACTATAGGAGTAAAGGTGCAACCCCGGGAACTGGTTTAGGTTTATATATTTCGCGCGCCATCATAAAAAACCACGGCGGCAATATCAGTGTCGGTTCGGTTGAAGGCGAGGGTTCAACGTTTACGTTTACGATTCCGACTTTTGTGGCATTTAATTCTAAAAAATTAGGTCAAAATCATGATTTTGCCATTCAGAGTCATTCGAAAATATACCGGTAATTTTTAAATATGTTATAATTATAGCAACGAGAGAACAAAAGAAACTTGTTCATTTTGTTCCGAGTGCGACTAATTACAACGTGTGTTATAATTGAATGTATGGAAGATAATTTTTCAGCAGCAAACGGCAAGGTTTTGGTGATTGAGGACGATATAATCGTCGGTGAATTATACGTAAATAGTCTATCGGATTTAGGGTACGAGGTGACATGGGCGCAGGACGGTGAGGCTGGCTTAAAGGCGGCGCTCCAACAACAGTATGATGTAATACTGCTGGACATTATAATGCCAGAAAAGGACGGTCGCGCCATATTGAGGGAACTACGTGCTCATGGCGACAAAGTGCCAAATTCTAAAATCATCGTCTTCACCAATCTGGCCCAAGACGACGGTTCGCGCAGCGAGGTCGAGAAATACGCTGATGATTATTTGATCAAGGCTGACATTAAACCCAGTCAGTTAATTGCAAAAATCGAACAGCTCTTGTCGAAATCCGCATAATTTGTTATCATTTTTATATGGTCTTATCTCTACGAGATCAGACCACTCGGCTCGGAAGTAAAAATGCAAGCATTTTTGTTTCGCTCACCATCATGGTCTCATCGTCTAACGGTTAGGACATCAGGTTCTCATCCTGACAATTCGGGTTCGATTCCCGGTGAGATCACCAGGTTATTTTAAGATAAGGGTGGGACAAATTATCGGCAAACTTTTTTCAAAAAAACCAGCAGCGGATACCGCAACACAGACTAAAGCGCCTGACGTTCATGCTATGCAGTGCACCGCTGTTCTTGACGGTGTTTCTGACGGTGTCGCGGTTATCAACGAAACTGGCATCATCCAAATATTCAACCCGGCGGCGTCGACCACGACCGGTTGGGCGCAAAACGATGCCAAAAATCTCGATTTTCGCAGCATTTTCAAATTTTTTGATACCGATGAACATCCAATTACGGACGAACAGAATCCGATCATCATCGCCACGAAAACCGGTTTTCCGGTGGAACGCGACGATTTATTGATCGAAACTGGTTCGAAAAAACATGTGCAGATTTCGATCAAAGTCACACCGATTTTGGACAAGGGACAAGATCCGCCCGCCAGCCTGGGTGCAACCATTATTTTTCGTAATATCACGCTGGAGCAGAAAGAGCGCAACGAACAGGCGGATTTTATCTCGACCGCGTCGCACGAAATGCGCACCCCCGTGGCGATTATCGAGGGTTATCTTGGTATGTTGTTGAATCCGGCGACGGCGACCGTTGATGCGCGTGGTTTGGAATACGCAACCAAAGCTCACGAAGCGGCGCAACATCTGGGTCATTTGTTCCAGGACCTACTAGATATCACGCGGGTCGACGATCATCGCATTCACACGGAATTCGAATTGGTCGACGCCAGCGTGGTCGCCGAACAGGTGGTCGCGCAATTCGGACAGCGCGCGGCGGATAATAACCTGCAACTAACTTATACGAATGCGATTCATGATTCCGATAAAAATACCATTCAACCGGTACATATCATCTATGTCGATCTGAGCCAACTCAATGAAATCCTGAGTAACATTCTCGATAATGCCATCAAATACACCAAACAGGGCGGCGTGACAGTTTCGGTCGATTCAATTGATGGGCGTGTGCGTTTTTCAATCCGCGACACGGGCATCGGTATTCCTGCTGAGGACGTGCCACACCTGTTCCAGAAATTTTACCGCGTCGACAATACCGACACACGCGAAATCGGCGGTACGGGTTTGGGTTTATATCTGATCAAGAAATTAACCGACAATCTCGGCGGGACGGTCGGCGTCGAATCGGATTATGGCAAAGGTTCGCTATTCTGGGTCGAATTTAACGAACTGACCCGCGACCAAGCCATTCAAAAAGCCCAAGAAATCCAAAATCGCCAAAACCAGCAACCTGGCGCTTGACACGGTTCCTGGGGGTGGGTATAATGTTATCTTAAGTAAAATAAGGAGGTCAAAATGATCCAAAAACAAGTTGTATGGCAAGAAGATGAGGAAGCGCAACCCGCGCCAGCCGAACCCAAAAAAGATTATCCAGTAGGTTGGTAGAAACTTACACTTGAATTTTCGGACTAGATCCGTTATAATTTCCTATTGAAAGGATAAGTTTAATGACGAAAATTTTATTAGTTGAAGATGATAGAAGTTTACGCGAAATATACGGCGTACGCTTGCTCGCGGAGGGTTACGACATCGTGTCGGCGAGCGACGGTGAAACGGCGTTGGCGACAGCAATTCGCGAGAAACCAGATTTGATTATCAGCGACGTAATGATGCCGAAGATGTCGGGATTTGAAATGTTGGATTTGTTGCATGGCAATGAATCGACGAAAGATATCAAAGTTATTATGATGACGGCATTAAGTTCCGATCAGCAACGCGAACGTGGCGAAAGTTTAGGTGCGGATCGTTACTTAGTCAAATCGCAGGTCGGGATCGAGGATTTGGTCACCGCCACCCACGAAGTTTTAGGCGACAAGGAAGAAGCCAGCGCTGCACCGACGATGTTGGTGCAATTCCAATCGCCAATCAACCCGCCCGCCGCGGTCACACCGAGCAGCGTGGCAAACGTTGAAGCTCCCGCCATGCCCGCCGAACCGATGCAGGTACAAACCGTAACCAATCCGAACATTGTTGCGCCAGTCCCGACCGCTCAACCAATCCAACCAGATTCCATGACGGTAGCGGTACAGGTCAACCCGCCGTCCGCACCCGCACCACAATCCGCACCCGCACCCGACCCGAGACTCAACGTTGAAAGTTTGGCGGGTCAAGCCCCAGCCGTTAATCCGATTTTCCCGCAACAACCGATGCAGTAGCAACTAAATCTCGCTCCTTCTCACCGTTTCGTCCCGTCTCACTCCGGACGTAGAGGGGTTTAAAGAGGTCGGCGGAACGAAAACGGTTCGCGTCGCTCCCGTACAGTATGTAAAACACATCAAATGTGCTAATATATTTTCATGAAAACAATGGATGAAATAATTGCATTTTGCAAACGGCGCGGATTTATTTATCAGGGTTCGGAAATTTACGGCGGGGAAGCCGGTCTGTATGATTTCGGACCGTATGGCGTGGAGCTGTTGAATAATATCAAGAAAGCTTGGTGGCGATCGAATGTTCAACTAAAATCGAACTATGTTGGTTTAGATTCGGCGATGTTCAAGAATCCAAAAACTTGGGTGGCGAGCGGGCATGTCGGCGGGTTCGCCGATCCACTGTCGGAATGCAAGAACTGCCATACGCGTATTCGCGTCGACAAGGAACTCGCGAAAATCAATGTCGCGGCGGACGAAAAAATGTCGGAAAAAGAATTACAAGAAATTTTTGACGCCCATAAATCACAGATCAAGTGTCCGAGTTGCGGCGAGAAAACTTGGACCGAACCCAAAATGTTCAATTTGTTGGTTAAATCGAACCTGGGCGATTTCACCGAACAAAACGACGCGCCGGTTTATTTGCCGGGCGAGGCGTGCCAGGGGATTTACCTGAATTACAAAAATATCGTTGATACATGTCGGGTCAAAGTCCCATTCGGTGTGGCGCAAATCGGCAAAGCCTTTCGCAACGAAATCAGCCCGCGCAACTTTCTCTTTCGTTGTCGCGAATTTGAACAGGCCGATACGCAATATTTCGTTCGTCCGCACGAAAACGAAGAGCCGTACCAGAAAATCAAGCAAGAACGCATGGATTGGTATGTGGGTCTCGGCGTCAATCCGGAAAATCTACGGTTCAAACAACACGAACATTTGGTTTTTTACGCCAACGACGCGTGGGATATCGAATATAATTTCCCATCGTATGGTTTCGACGAATTAGAAGGCATTCACGATCGCACTGATTACGATTTGACTCAACATATGAAATATTCCGGCACAGATTTGAATTACACCGATCCCGGCAGCGGCGAAAAATACATTCCGTGGATTTTGGAAACTTCGGTTGGGCTGGGACGCATGTTTTTGACCTTTTTGTGCGATGCGTATACGGTCGAAAGAGCTGGCGACGGCGAACGCGTGGTTTTAAAACTCGACCCGGAACTAGCGCCGATTAAAGCGGCAGTTTTTCCACTCCTCAAAAACAAACCGGAGTTGGTCGCAAAAGCCCGCGAAATTTACGACATGCTGTCACAGAAAATGATGTGCGAATTCGACGACAACGGCAACATCGGCAAACGCTATCGCCGCCAGGACGAAATCGGCACGCCGTCGTGCGTCGTCGTGGATTTCGACACCCTCGACGAAACCTCGCCGAATTTCGGCACCGTCGCGGTGCGTAATCGCGACACGATGGAGCAGGTGAGGGTGAAAATCGACGAACTATCGGAAATACTTGACAGATTAGCATAAGTGTGATACACTGTTCTCGTGATCGGGTAAGGTCATGGGATTGTTTGCTGTTGGGAAAAATAGGCGCACACGAAACGCCAGCCTAAACGGCTTGCGTTTTTTCGCGAAATGTGCTATAATGTATGGATGATAGAGCGAACACCCGTGAAAGAGGTTTATATCAGCAATGCGCCGTATGATTTTGGTACGATGCATGAGGGCGGTCGGTATGCGCCCGACGCGTTGCGCGAGGCGGGGTTGATTGAATCTTTATCTGAAAAGGGTGTTGAGGTTGTTGATGGCAAGGATCGGCGAATCAATTTTCAATCATCGGATTTCGGGGCGCATAGAAGCGCGCTTGTGGTTACGAATCAACTATATGCTCGCACTCTGGAAATCCATGAGAGCGGGAGGTTTCCGTTGACGATTGGCGGTGATCATTCGATTACTGTCGGTCCGGCGCTCGCGACGCAGCAATATTTTGGAAAAATCGGTCTCATTAGTATTGATCGTCACACTGATATGCAGAAAAACTACTTTTTTGCTAATTATTTGAATTGCGCCAACGTTATGAGAGTCTTAACAGACAAGAGCGAGCGTCCGGCAGGAATTATGAACCCAGATCTTGATCCGATTGATCCGAAAAACACCGCTGTTATTGGTGTTAATGAGATGACGGAGTACGTGCATTATGATGACGAACACATGGTTGTCACTACGTGGTGTGGAGGAATCGAAAAGGCGGTAGAAGAGGTAATCGCGTGCGCGAGTGACGGTACGAATGGGATTTACCTGACCGTTGATATTGACGCGTTGAGACCAGATCTCGCGCCGGGTGTGAATTATCCGGGTGGTCAGTTAGATATGGCGCAGATGAAATTTCTGATTTCCGCGATTGCAAAAACCGGTCGTTTGTTGGGCGCGGATTTAGTGGAAGTTAATCCGGAAAAAGATGAGGATGGAATTACCGTCAAATCGGCAATCGAAATAATTGGCACTATATTAGAGAGCAGGGAATCATGAAAAAATATAATGAGTCAAGGTTGCCGCTCGCATTCGATAGTTTCGGCGTGTTGCCGACGCGCCGATGTCCGCGACGGTGCGGGCATTGCTATCGCGGGGATGCGGAACCGGTTGATTTACAGACCGCGGCGATCGACGCGCTGTTTGCAAAAAATAACATTCGTTGCATACGGTATTTATATTTTAGCGGTGGCGAACCGGCGTTAAACGGGGAGGGTGCATTGGCGTTTGCCCGAGCTTTGGGCGACAACAATGTTGAGGTTGACAGCGCGCGGATTTTTACCGCCTGCACGGTTTTTAGCGAACCGCTAGTGGAGGCTATGCAGACCCTGAAGCAATTAGATAGTAAACCAGAGGTCCAGTTGATGGTCAGCGACGATTTTCCGCGAGAAACTTATGAATCGTTAAACCAGGCGCATGATTATGGTGATCCGAGATTAATACCGCTGTTTTATGCGGATCGGAAATTGGGAAAAGTATACGATAGATACAGAGAAGCGTGTGCGCGGATAGGCACGAAACTGGAAATGTGGCGGGAGTTTGATAATATTTCTCGCGCACCGACTGTGATGGGACGGTATATTCAGCACACGCTCAATAATCCACCACCGTATTATCGCGATAAACCCGAATTACATGCTAAATTAGTGATGCAGATGGCGGAGAGTGAACACATATCGATTTTGGAGGCGCGCGATCGCAGATTAGAGGAAATAGATACGAGAATTACGAGGACAGGGGAAGGGATTTTTTCAAGGGTTGAGATGGTGTCGTCGACGCTCGATGCCACGGGGAATTGCCTCGGTCCGATCGGGGATTTCGGCGAGTGGGAATGGTATGACCAAATCGCCCTCGGTCACGTTGCGAAATCAAGTTTGGTTGAGATGGTGCGTCGGTATATGAAGCATCGGGGCGCGGAGAATGCGGAATAAATCGCTTGCGCAAAATCGAAGTATCTGATATAATTTTCTAGTCTTTCGGGGCGTGGCGCAGTTGGTAGCGCGCGCGGTTTGGGACCGCGAGGTCGTCCGTTCAAGTCGGATCGCCCCGACCAAGATAACCCGAAAATACACGCACTCGTAGCTCAGCTGGATAGAGCGTCGGCTTGCGGAGCCGAAGGTCGTACGTTCGAATCGTATCGAGTGTACCAAAATAAGAAATTCACCCCTTTGGGTGGATTTTTTATTCTGATTGCATGCGACAAGATTCGAGTACGACAGGGATTTTGCGAAAGCAAGTTTGCTGGCTTTTTTGTTTGATTTCGGACTATTGCGCAAATGGTTAAATTGGGATATACTTGTTAGTAATATGGCATGGGGAAGAGGTAAGAATAAAAAACCAAAAACGATGGTTGAGGGAGAACCGCAACCGATTATTCCAGAGAACGCAGTCGAGATGGGCGGGACAGCTGTCGGCATGTCAGCGGAGGATTTAGAATTTTTGTCGGGGAATAATCCCGGTGCGTTGCACAGAGAGATCAACGAAGCAAAGAATTTTACTGCATTAGAAAGTATTCGACAACGTGTTCTCAAGGGTGATGGTGACGGATCGCTACAACCGCTCCAATTGCCAGATTGGGCGCAAGTGAGTTAGTAAAGCGTTAAACTTGTTCTTGTGTTAAAATATTCTCATGATTATTTACTTTACTGACGGTTCGGCATCGCCGAATCCGGGTCCGGGGGGGTTTGCGGTGATTCGTGATGGGAAACCGCGCGTGATTGGTGGGGAGCCGGAGGGTTCGATGATGCCGCAAAACGCGACGACGAATATTCGCATGGAGGGTCTCGCGATCATGGCGGCGTTAAATGATGCGGACGGGACGGTGTGTGAAATTCGTTCTGACTCAGAATTTTGGATCAACGTGCTCACAAAATGGGCGCCGGGTTGGGCGGCGAATGGTTGGAAAAAGAAATCAAAGGGTGAAATCCAAAATCTCGACATCGTGCGACCGTTGTTTGAATTATATCAAAAATCGAACGCCAAATTGGTGTGGGTGCGTGGTCATGTTGGCACGGAGCTCAACGAACTCGCCGATGAATGGGCGAATAAGGCGCGAAAACTGAAATTGACTAATCCGAAGTTTGTGAAAAGTTCATGAAAGTGCTAAAATATCCACTATGAAACATGAAATTCTGCAATTTCATACACGCCCGCCGCTCGCGCGGTAGATTTATTTTTTTATTTGGAATTCAGCAAAATTTAATCAGGAGGAAGTTATGAGAAGAACGAAAATTTTTACAAAAACATCGAAAACCACGCCCACTGACGAAGTGGCGAAAAATGCGCAGCTATTGATCCGCGCCGGATTCATACATAAGGAAATGGCGGGAGTTTACGCCTATTTGCCACTCGGGTTGCGGGTTTTGGAAAATATCAAGCGCATCGTGCGCGAGGAAATGAACGCGGTCGGCGGTCACGAAGTTATGATGACGGCGCTGCAACCGCGCGAATTATTTGAAAAAACTAATCGTTGGGACGATGCGGTGGTGGACAATTGGTTCAAAACGAAACTCAAAAACGGCACGGAACTAGGTTTAGGATTGACGCACGAAGAACCGATCACTAATGTGTTATTCGACAGCGTCGGTTCGTACCGCGATCTGCCGGTGATGATTTACCAGATTCAGAACAAATTCCGCAACGAAAAACGCGCCAAATCGGGTCTGTTGCGCGGGCGCGAATTTGTCATGAAAGACATGTATAGTTTTGCGCGTAGTCAAGCCGAACACGAAGAGGTTTACGAAAAAGTCGCAGCCGCCTATACGCGCGTTTACGAACGATTAGGTATCGGCGATATCACTTTCCGCACTAAGGCTGACGGCGGTTATTTCACCGAGCGTTACAGCGACGAATACCAAACACTGTGCGATGTCGGCGAGGATACGCTGTATCATGTTCCCGATACGGATTTATGGTACAACGAAGAAATCGCACCCGCGCACGCGTTTCGAGTCGAGCAGCCGACCGAACAAAAACCGCTGGAAAATGTGAAAGGTGAGGGTGTGGTCGGTGTGGCGGAATTGGTGAAGTTCCTAAATGTGCCGATCGAATCGACCACCAAAACCATGATTTACGAGGGCGAAAACGGCGAAATCATCGCCGCGGCGGTGCGGGGCGACCACGATGTCAACGAAACTAAATTACGCAAAGTTGTCGGTGCGAAAAAAATCAAATTAGCGGACGAAAACACGATTCGCCGTGCGACTGGCGCAGAAGTCGGTTATGCGGGATTACTCAATTTGCCGGACAGCGTGCGTGTGGTGGTCGATGAATCCTGTTCCGATTTGGTCAATTTCGAAACAGGGAACAATCGCACCGGCGAACACGCGGTCAACGTGAATTGGGAGCGCGATTTGCCGACTCCTGATCAATTTTACGATATCAAAACCGCACGCGCGGGCGATTTGCACACCGCGTCCGGCAAAGTTTACGAAGTGCATAAAGGCGTCGAAGTGGGGAATATTTTCCCGCTCGAGAGCAAATATACGGACGGTTTGGGGCTGTATTATCTGGATCAGAACGGCGAACAGCAACACATCGTCATGGGTTGTTACGGCATTGGGATTTCGCGCCTCGTGGGGGCGCTCACGGAGGTTTTCGCCGACGATCGCGGTTTGGTTTGGCATGATAATGTCGCGCCGTTTCGAGTTTACTTGGCGCAAATTGGCGACGACGAAAATGTGTGCCGCGAATGTGAAAAACTATATCAGGATTTGCAAAACCGTGGTGTTGAAGTATTGTGGGACGACCGTCCATCGGAAATCGCGCGTCCGGGCGAGAAATTTGCCGACGCGGATTTGATGGGTATTCCACATCGCGTTGTAATTTCGACAAAGACCATAGAACAGGGGAAAATCGAGTACAAACAGCGTACGAATAGTGCGGTGGAAATGTTGACGCCGGACGACCTTTTTGGTAAACTTGACGGGCGTTAAAAACTAATAAATCTAGGAGATCTATATGGCGAAAGGAAAAATTCATTTGACGCGCCATGGCAAGCGCGAGTTAGAAGAGGAGTTGGAGCAGTTGATTGCGACGCGTCCCGAAATGGCGCAACGCATTGCGACGGCGCGCGAATTTGGCGACCTCTCCGAAAATGCCGAATATTCGGCGGCGCGCGAACTCCAAAATCGCACCGAATCACGCATTCGTGAAATTCAAACTATTTTAGAAAATTGCAGCATCATCAAAAGCACCAGCGACGGCAAAGTCGGGTTAGGCGATACCGTCATTGTCACCGATGGTGCCAAAAAACGCGAATTCAAAGTTGTCAGCGCCGTCGAAGCCGACCCGGGCAACGGCAAAATCAGCGATAAATCCCCCCTCGGCGAGCAATTAATCGGCAAAAAAGTCGGCGACCAAGTTTCCATCGCCGCCCCGCGTTCCAAAAAAGTCTATGAAATCGTCGAAATAAATCACGATTTGTAGATACAACAGCCGTCACTGCGAACGTAGTAAAGCAATCTCATACCTCCCGCTCCTTCTCACCGTTTCGTCCCGCCTCACTCCGGACGTAGAGGGATTAAAGAGGTCGGCGGAACGAAAACGGTTCGCGTCGCTAACGTGGCAAGGGCAGGAGTGAGACAAAAAAAGACAACACCAAACACATACGATATGGTGGTCGATTGCAGACAGTATAGCACAAGCGTTTTAGTTTGTCAATATGTAAATCTTATGCTATACTTATTGCAAATAATTTGCAATAAGGAGCAGAAAGATGCAAGATTTAGATGAGATTTTCCTGAAAAATATGCGAAAAGCAGGTTTAAGGGTGACCGAGAATCGGCGGGCGATTTTTCGGGTTTTGAATCAGGTCAATGAACCGCTGTCGATTCAAAAAATCGCGAGTTTAATCGCCGACGAAGCGCATTTTACGAGTATTTATCGTTCGGTCGACGCGATGACGCGTGCGGGGATTTTGCGGGTGGTGTCGCGCGGGTTCAAAAATCTGTATGAACTAGGTGAGATTTTTCGTCCGCATCATCACCATGCGACCTGCAAAAAATGCGGTGCGACGGTGCAGATTAACGACGAACGACTGGAAAAGATCATGAGCCTCTTGGCGCGCCAAGCCGGATTTCAAGCGATCGAGCACCATTTTGAAATCATCGGGATTTGTCAAAAATGCCAGGGAGATGTGGTAAAATAGAATAATATGGTACAGCAAAGTCAAAATATCCACTGGGCGGATCAGGTCGCGGAGAAGATTATTGCGCGCAATCCAGATAAGGAAGAATACGTGTGCGCGGCGGGGATTACTCCGTCGGGTTCGGTTCATTTTGGTAATTTTCGCGAAATTGCCACGAGTTATTTTGTGTGTCAGGCATTGCGCCACCGCGGCAAAAAGGCGCGTTTGTTGTTTTCGTGGGACGAATACGATCGTTTTCGCAAAATTCCGAAAAATCTGCCCGAGGATAAGATGGAGGAGATGGCGAAATATATCGGATTTCCGCTAACGGAAGTGCCGGATCCGTTTGAAACGCATGAATCTTACGCTCGGCATTTCGAAGCCGAACTCGAGGAATCGACGAAACTATTTCAAATCGAGGTTGATTGGAAATATCAGGCGGCGCAGTATAAATCTGGAAAATATACGGATGGAATTATTAAAGCGCTCCAAAATCGTCACAAAATTTTCGATATTATCGAGGATTTTCGGTCGCAGGATTCCGAGGAAGGCGCGCGCGAAAATTATTTTCCGGTGTCGATTTATTGCGTCGATTGTCATCGCGATAATACGACCATCGTGGATTTTGATGAAGAAAAAATGATCGCGCGTTATGAATGCAAATGTGGATACGCGGGTGATTTCGATTTTCATAAAGATCATCATTGCAAATTAGCGTGGAAAATCGATTGGCCGATGCGTTGGCAGTATGAAGGTGTCGATTACGAACCCGCCGGCAAGGATCACGGTTCGGACGGCGGCAGCCGCAGTGTCGGCGAGCGCATTTCGCGCGAGATTTTTGGATTCG